>NZ_CAJPPN010000016.1 GCF_905372525.1 uncultured Porphyromonas sp. | reverse complement strand
TCTATCTTCGGCGTATACTCCCCCACGACCTTGCCCTCGCACTATAGTGATTTCAGGCGTCAGCCCTCCTCCTAAGAAGAGCCCAATCTATAGCCCCTCGTAGAGTAGAGAAGAGGGACTCCGAGGAGTCAAGCCTAGAGAGGCATATCTATATCAGGGAGAGCCATCTCTCAGATGAGACTCACTACGCTCTTAGTCGCTCTCTCCTTCTATAGGGCTGGAGCGAATGGATAGGACGGGTTGAGCGAACAGCTCCGAGCATGGAGTCGGGGGCGCCCCCCTAATATCAGGCATACTTAAAGGGGTGAGACGAACATACCGAGAGCGTCCCTGCGCTCCTATAAAGAACGTCTCCATCACCTATGTAAGGTGATGAGGGCGCTCTTACCGAGAGCCCAATCGGGTACCTTATAACAACCTAAGGGTGGGTATCCCAAGGCCACTATATACCCACCGCCTCCCTAGGAGGATATGTTTCAAGCAAGCCTCCTAACCCCTAGTAGCGACAAACTTTCACCACGAAAGAGCACATTTCCCTCAGGACACACTCACTCCTTACACACAGATGGTTAGCTATCCGAGGAGACTCTGAGGTGGGGGAACTTTGTGGGGACAAGCATGTAGAGATTTTGCTATATAAGAAAGTCTTTCTATCTTTGCAGTGCTTTTGACAAAGAGATCAGAGCACATATGGTGGTTGTAGCTCAGTTGGTTAGAGCACTGGATTGTGGTTCCAGGTGTCGTGGGTTCGAATCCCATCTTCCACCCAAGTTTTGTGGATAGCACGATGCTTCCCATTCAATAAAAGGTTACTAGAGGGCGTTTAATCATTGATTAGACGTCCTCTATTCGTTAGAGAGGCCGTCCACAGACTACATCACGAAGAGAAAGATGAATGTACGATTAGAGGAAAGCTGGCGGGAGGCTTTAGCCCCCGAGTTTGAAAAGCTCTACTTCGCCCTACTGACCGACCGTATCCGCACGGAGTACCAGACAGGCACCATCTACCCACCTGCTGGACAGATATTCCGGGCACTGGATCTCTGTCCGCTACCACAGGTACGGGTCGTACTCTTGGGGCAAGACCCTTATCATGGGGCGGGACAAGCAGAGGGGCTCTCCTTCTCCGTCCCAGACGGGATACCAGTGCCCCCGAGCCTGAGGAATATCAAGCAAGAGATCGCCTCTGACCTCGGCCGTCCCTCCATCATCTCTGGGGGAAACCTCCTACCCTGGGTACAGCAGGGTGTCCTCCTGCTCAACACGACCCTCACTGTACGATCGGGGCAGGCGGCCTCACATCAGGGATTAGGCTGGGAGACCTTCACCGACGAGGTGATCATGGCGGTCAACCGCCAGCGGGAGCACGTAGTCTTCCTCCTCTGGGGGACACCCGCTCGGCGTAAGGCTTCGATGATCGACCACACTCGTCATCTCATCCTCGAGGCACCCCATCCGTCTCCGCTCTCTGCCAGCCGAGGCTTCTTTGGCTGCCGGCACTTCTCCGCTTGCAATACCTACCTACAGCAGCGCGGCCTTACACCTATAGAATGGTAAGCCGGCTTACCATAGATAGCCTCTATCCCTCCATAAACAGAGAAGGAGGTAATAGCCAAGAAATAGTTTTATCTTTGTAAAAATATTAGACAAGGGAAACTTCAGAAACAACATAAGCTATGGACGTACTCCAGATACAAAAGGACCTGATCGGGATGCAGGACTATATGAAGAACTTCGCCCGCACACTCACCAAGGATGAGGCCGACGCCGAAGATCTCACGCAGGATACCACGCTCCGCGTACTCAATAACTATGATAAGTTCGTCGACAATGTGAACTTCAAGGGTTGGGTGCTAAAGATCATGCGTAACATCTTCATCAACAACTATCACAAGCTCGTCCGCACGCAGGGGATCATCGACTCCAACGTAGATGCGTACAACGTACCCCTGCTGAGCGAAGGTGGAGAGAATACTCCCGAGGGATCCATGGATATCAAGGAGATCACCCAGGCTATCGCAGGTCTACAGCCTAGCCTCAAGGAGCCCTTCTCCATGTTCGTCTCTGGCTATAAGTACAACGAGATCGCTGAAACCCTAGGCATCCCCCTCGGCACAGTCAAAAGCAGGATATTCTTCGCTCGTCAGGAGCTACAGAAGAAGCTCCACGACATGCGCTAGCCCAAGGGGGGTCACCATCACACATCATTATCGTCACACCGTCTATTATGAGTAGAGAACATCGTCGCACCCTGATCATCGGATCAGGCCCTGCTGGCTACACAGCCGCAATCTATGCCTCACGAGCCAACCTCTCCCCCCTCCTCTATGAGGGACTACAGCCTGGAGGACAACTCACACAGACCACCGAGGTCGAGAACTTCCCTGGATACCCCGAGGGTGTCACGGGTACCGCACTCATCCAAGACCTCCGCAAGCAGGCTGAGCGCTTCGGCACGGAGATCCGTAGTGGCCTCGCTACAGCCGTCGATCTGTCGAAGGCTCCGTACCTAGTCACCTTCAGCGATGGCAAGGAGGTGGAGGCTGACACCATCATTATCTCCACGGGAGCCTCGGCCAAGTACCTCGGTCTCCCAGACGAAGAGAAGTACGCCGGTATGGGGGTCTCGGCCTGTGCTACCTGTGATGGTTTCTTCTACCGTGGGAAGAAGGTCGCCGTCGTCGGAGGCGGAGACACAGCTTGCGAAGAGGCTATCTACCTAGCAGGCCTCGCCTCGCACGTCTACATGATCGTACGAAAGGACTATCTCAGAGCATCCAAGATCATGCGCCAGCGTGTGGAGGACAATCCCAAGATCACGATCCTCTATGAGCACAACACGCTCAGACTATACGGTGAGGACGGCGTCGAGGGTGCTCACCTAGTCAAGCGCAAGGGTCAGCCAGATGAGGAGCGTGTAGATCTACCGATAGACGGCTTCTTCCTCGCTATCGGACATCACCCGAATTCAGAGCTATTCGCCCCATGGGTTGATTGTGACGCAGTCGGCTACATCCAGACAGAGGGAGCTACGCCACGCACCAAGGTCCCAGGTGTCTTCGCCGCTGGGGACGTCGCGGATCCGCTCTATCGTCAGGCTATCACGGCCGCTGGATCTGGCTGTAAGGCTGCCATCGAAGCTGAGCGTTACCTCAGCGAACACGGCCTCTAGCCGTCCAATACAAACTAGCCATAACGAACAAAGGTCGCAGATGAGATCCATTCTCATTTGCGACCTTTGTCCTTTTATCGGCGGGTACTTACACCCTTTCCATCCCGAAGCCTTCTGGGGGCTAGAGTGTCTCTAGCTGAGTCCCCTCACAGCTTACGAATGATACTTAGCCCATCACGCAGGGGGAGGATAAGGTTCTCCACCCGAGGATCACGCTGCACCCAGTCATTAAAGGCTAGGATAGCCTGCGTCTGGCTGTCTGTAGGCAAAGGATCCTCAATGACCTTCCCATCCCACAGCGTATTATCAGCTAGTACTATGGCACCAGTAGGTAGGTATGGTATGAGGAGTTCGTAGTAGTCTATGTATTGTCGCTTATTGGCATCCATATAGACTAGATCGAAGCTATGCTGCTGTACGAGCCTAGGTATAAGCTCTAGAGCATCTCCTAGGTGTAGGTGTATACGACCTCTATAAGGAGCATCGGCAAGGAACTCCCGAATGAAGTCCTCCATCTCATCGTCCGACTCGATCGTATGCACCTCACCATCCCCCTCGAGAGCCTCGGCGAGACAATGGGCAGCATACCCCGTATAAGTCCCTATCTCGAGCACCTGCTGAGCTCTGAGCATTCGGCATATCATCTGTAGGAGGTTGCCCTGTAGATGCCCCGAGAGCATCCGGGCACGTAGGAGACGTACATGAGCCTCTCGGCTCAGGTGGGATCTCTGGGGGCTCTCTGGGGTGGTGTGCGCGAGGATATATTCCTCTAGGCGCTCAGGATCTATCGAGTTCATTCAGCTGAGGGCTGGGGCATCCCCAGGAGCTCACGTACCCGAGTAGCGACCTCCTCCATCTGCCACATGGGTGTAGAGGTAGCCCCACAGATCCCGATCGATCGGGGTATCGGGGTGAGCATCTCCATCTGTACATCATCGGGAGAGGAGACGAAGTAGCTACGGGCATTCCCCTTCTGACAGTAGCCGAAGAGGACTTTGCCATTGGAGCTCTTAGAGCCTGCGACGAAAAAGGTCAGTTCGTGCTGCGAAGAGAAGTCTTGGATGTGGGGCATCCGATTGGAGACCTGGCGACAGATAGAGTCTTGGTAATCAAAGCGTGCTCCTTCCTGCATACGCTCCCTAAGGGTCTGGATGAGCTCATTGAATCCCGTCAGGGATTGAGTCGTCTGCGAGAAGAGAGCCACGGGACGAGAGAAGTCTATGAGCTCTATATCCTCGGGGGCCTGGACGACGATAGCCTTACCATCCGTCTGTCCTACTAGTCCGTTGACCTCAGCATGTCCCTTCTTACCGTAGATGACGATCTGCCCTCCGAGGGGCTCTAGTTCGGAGAACTTGCGGCGCACTTTCTTCTGAAGGGCGAGCACGACAGGACAGGTAGCATCCACGAGCTCTATGTTGCGCTCGCGTGCAAGCTTGTAGATAGCAGGAGCCTCTCCATGCGCTCTGAAGAGGACGCGCTTCCCCTCCAGGGTCTTAAAGGTCTCGTAGTCGATGGTCTGCATCCCCTTGGACTCCAGTCGTTCTACCTCCTGATTGTTATGGACGATGTCACCGAGGCAGTAGAGCTCTCGACTATCCTTTGCCAGCTCCTGCTCGGCATGCTTGACGGCATTGATCACACCGAAGCAGAAGCCGGACTGCTGGTCTATTTCTATAGTTGGATACATTGGCTATAAAAAGAATGAATAGGTGAGCCAAGCGGAGGGTCTACCCTCTCTGGCTACCACGAAGATGGGCGAGGACAGCCTCAAAGGCAAAGCGTAGCATCAGATCCTGCTCGGCGATACTCACGTGAGAGTTATCTAGCACGACAGCATCCTCGGCCTGCCGTAGAGGTGCGACGGGGCGATGAGTATCGATGTAATCACGCTCCTGGAGGTTCTGGAGGACGTCCTCGAGGCTAATCTCCCCATCCCCCTTGGCACGTAGCTCGGCGAGCCTACGCTCAGCACGTACCCGAGGATCAGCGGTCACGAAGACCTTCATCTCAGCCTCTGGGAAGACAGCGGTACCGATGTCCCTCCCATCCATCACGATACCCTTTGCCCGCCCTAGAGCCTGCTGCTGACGAGTGAGGAACTCACGGACGAAGGGGAGGGCCGCGATAGGACTCACATGTGAAGCGACCTGCATGGAGCGAATATCCTGCTCTACACACACTCCGTCTAGGTGGAGGACGGGCACATCATATCCCTCCTGTGTTGCGAAGGTGAGCGAGAGGCTACTGAGCCTAGACTCTAGCTCGGCCTCTAGGATCTCCCCCGCAGCAGTGATCAGTCCCTCTCTCAGAGCAAAGAGCGTGACGCCACGATACATAGCTCCCGTATCGACGTAGATGTAACCAATATTCTTTGCCAAGGCACGAGCCATAGAGCTCTTTCCACAGGAGCTGTAGCCATCTACGGCTACGATGATCTTCTTATCTGTCATGATCGCTAGAGTATTCTGATGCGAGGATTAGGGTGGGTCGACTTAGATCCACCGATTAAACAAACAGCTAGTAACAAGTGAAGGTTGCAAGGCCCTCATCATCCACAGGGTAGGATGCTACGAAGGGAAGAGAATGTCTCCCCCAATAAGACAAGAGATAGCCCCACCTAGACCTCCAGAGGAGGGATCCAGATGGGGCTATGTGTTAGATCAAGGCTAGGCAAAGCCTAGAAACGAGACTTTCCAAAGGGCATCTTGGGCATCTTGGGCATTTTTCCACCTTTGAAGCCTTGGAGAGACTTCATCATCTTGCGTGTCTGGGTGAACTGTGTCAGGAGCTTATTTACCTCCTGAATGCTCGTACCGCTACCTAGAGCGATGCGCTTACGACGATGACCGTCTAGGATATGGGGCTTAGCACGCTCCTCAGGGGTCATGGAGTAGATAATCGCCTCGACGCTCTTGAAAGCATCGTCCTTGATGTCTATGTCCTTGATTGCCTTACCGACACCAGGGATCATCGCAGCGAGATCCTTGATGTTCCCCATCTTCTTGATCTGCTGGATCTGGGCAAGGAAGTCATTGAAGTCAAACTGATCCTTGGCGATACGCTCCTCTAGTCGACGTGCTTCACGCTCGTCATAGAGCTGCTGTGCACGCTCCACGAGTGATACGATATCACCCATACCGAGGATACGGTCAGCCATACGCTCTGGATGGAAGACGTCTAGTGCATCCATCTTCTCTCCCATCCCGACGAACTTGATGGGCTTATCTACGACGGTACGAATAGAGAGGGCAGCTCCACCACGAGTATCCCCATCGAGCTTGGTGAGGACGACCCCGTCGAAGTTGAGTCGGTCATTGAACTCCTTAGCCGTATTCACCGCATCCTGCCCTGTCATGGAGTCCACGACGAAGAGCGTCTCACTAGGGCGAATAGCATCCTTGATCGACTGGATCTCACGCATCATCTCTTCGTCTACGGCGAGTCGTCCAGCGGTGTCGATGATGACCACATCACAGCCCTTGGCCATAGCCTCTGCTACACCACGGCGGGCGATGCTGACAGGATCCTTGCTCTCTAGGTCTAGATAGACAGGCACCTGTATCTGCTCTGCTAGGACACGTAGCTGCTCGATAGCTGCGGGACGATACACGTCACCGGCTACGAGGAGGGGCTTCTTCCCTTGCTTGGTCTTCAGTAGGTGTGCGAGCTTGCCAGAGAAAGTGGTCTTACCCGATCCCTGAAGCCCCGACATGAGGATAATAGCAGGAGAGCCCTTGAGGTTAAGCTCACTGGCCTTGCTTCCCATGAGCTGGGCTAGCTCATCATGTACGATCTTGACCATCAGCTCCCCTGGGCGGACAGCCGTCAGGACGTCTTGGCCTAGAGCCTTGGCCTTGACCTCCTCGGTGAACTTCTTGGCTACATTGTAGTTTACGTCAGCCTCTAGCAGGGCACGGCGTACATCCTTTAGGGTCTCGGCTACGTTGAGCTCGGAGATCTTACCCTCACCCTTTAGGAGCTTGAATGATCGCTCGAGGCGTTCACTTAGGTTTTCGAACATATCAGTTATGGGATAAGTCTATTTGTATCTGAATCGGGGAAGACCACGGCAGGCTTGAAGCCCTGAGCCTCCTCATAGGTCATCCAGGCATAGGCCATGATGATGACGACGTCTCCAGGCTGGACAAGGCGCGCTGCAGCGCCATTGAGGCAGACGACCCCTGAGCCACGCTCACCTGCGATGACATAGGTCTCTAGGCGGGCTCCGTTGTTATTATCGACGATCTGCACCTTCTCTCCCGGGAGGATGTTGGCAGCATCGATGAGGTCTTGGTCGATGGTGATACTCCCCACATAGGAGAGGTTAGCCTCAGTGACTGTTACTCGGTGAATCTTGGATTTAAGTAGTTCGATGAGCATCTTTATATTTCTTTGATCCAGGCACGACGTGTCTTGTGGTGCTTGCGCTCGAAGTAGTTCCACTGCATCTGTACTGCAGCGTTGGTCTCCAGCTCCGGATTGCTCTCCGCATATCGGATACCATTCTTATGGAAGATAGGGATAAGGTCATCGAAGAGGAGGGCATTGACCCCCTTATTCTGGTATTCAGGGATCACACCGATGAGGTAGAGGTCTACCACAGGATTTCTCATCTTCAGTGCCTTCAGCAGATATGCCCATCCGAAGGGGAAGAGACGCCCCTTAGCCTTCTGTAGGGCACGACTGAGGTTAGGCAACGTGATCCCAAAGCCGATCACCTTATCATCCTCCTCACGCACGATCACCGTGACATAGTCGTAGCGAAGGAGCGGTATATACATACGTACATAGTAGTCGATCTGCTCTCGTGAGAGCTCCGACACGCCATAGAGCACCGAATATGCCTGGTTAAGCGTATCGAAGATACGATGAGCATAGGGGAGGATCTCCTGCTGGTTGCGGAACTTTAGGGTCTTCAGTCCATACTTCTTGCGGACGATCTCCGCGATACGGCGATGCTTCTCTGGCATCTCATCAGGGACGTAGATCTTGTATTCCTTCCAGTCATGATCCTTGACGAAGCCCATACGCTCCATCTGCTTAGGATAGTAGGCATAGTTATAAATCGTAGCCATGGTACCTAGCTGATCGAAGCCCTCGATGAGCATTCCCTCGTGATCCAGATCGGTGAGTCCCATAGGCCCCTGGAGCATCTCCTTACCCCGCTTCCTTGCCCAGTCAATGACGGCATCGAAGAGTGCATCTACGACCTCATTGTCGTTGATAAAGTCTACGAAGCCAAAGCGAGCATTATTCTGGTTCCAAGTCTCATTCGCCCGGTGATTGATAATACCGGCTATACGTCCTACGATACGCCCATCCTTATAGGCGAGGAAGTATGCAGCTTCGCAGAACTTAAATGCAGGGTTACGTGCTGGGTCTAGTGTCAGCAGCTCGTCTTCGATGAGCCCTGGCACATGATACGGATTACGACGATAGAGGCGGAGATTGAAGCGTACAAACTTCCGCATATCTGCCTTTTCCGTGATCTGTCTTATTTCGACTGCCATTTACTGTCTATTCTTGGGTCTCTACAAAGAGAGACTCGTTAATTGCTCTACAAAGATACTTTAAAAAGTCAATATGCCTGATTTAGACCTCACTGGCTCGCTCCTATGCCTACTCACATATGCTCCGACGGGTATACCCTACCCTCTTAGCAATCCCTCCTGTCCGAGCTGACGAAGGATCGGTAGGCTCCGAAGAGCGGGGAAGGCATGTAGATGCAGCCTATAGTAGTCGAGGAGATGATCTAGGATCACCCCCCGATCGACACGGCTGTAGCGATAGCAATGCATGTTTGCGTAAGTCATCCTCAGAAAGGCTGGGAGATGCAGTGCCTCCTCAGCGGAGAGTGAAGCCCCCCGAGGGGTAGAGGTGTAGACTAGATCAAGGAGACAGAAGGGCAAGCCTCTACCCTCTCCCTCCTGGGGTAGCTGGGGTGCAATCCCGAGGACATGGAGCAGGTGCAGTAGGAAGCATAGATGGAAGTTTGCCACCCCTCGCTCCAGTTCTCCCCAGAGCTCAAGCGAATGACTAATATAGTGGTAGACCTCGGGGTCAGCCTCTGGGAGGGTACAGACACGATAGAGGAACTCGGAGAGGAACATCGCCTGAGCACTCTTCACTGGATCGAGGTGCATCTGATGATGTAGGTCTATGGGGCGTACCTCCTTGATATGCAGGAGATCTTTCCGCTTATTATCCTCCAGCATGACCTCGAGCTCTGCTAGGGGCTGAAAGTGTACCCTCAGGGGACTACGTCGGTGCGTCGACTCAGGGACAAGCACCCCTACCCGGCCACGCTCTAGTGTGTAGAGGTGGTAGATAGAGTAGCGGTCGTTGTAGCGGATACGAGAGAGGACGATAGCTGAGGCCGGGGAGAAGATCATCAGGAGGCAAAAGAGAATAGATGAGTGTAGCCCATACCCTCCACCCTAAGACTAGGGGTGAGAGCATGGGCTACAGTGAGTGTTTGGGTAGGGGTTAGTCTACCTGTACGATGAGGATCTTGGAGTTGCTCCAGAAGGCCTGTGGGTTCTTGATGTAGAGCACCAGTTGCTTGTCGGCACCGGCTGTCAGCTCGTAGGAACTAGCGGGGTGCACCGTCAGGAGCTTAGCCTTACGGCTCAGCAGAGGTAGCTGCGAGAGGTCTCGTAGGTCGATCTTAGTGAAGTAGCTGAGGTTAGCGTTCTCGGTCACGACACGGCCACTCTTCAGCAGGTTCATCTCCTTGAGGTCAGAGGAGGTACCGATGCAGTAGCGTACGGTATTCATCTCCTTGTCCTGAGCTGCCAGAGCCTCGGCCTGCTGTGCGGTAGCGGCTGCTAGACGATCCACGTCGCTATTGCGTCGTGTGAGCATGGAGTCTAGGGCACCGATGGCGATGTTCTTACGCTCGAGCTCCTGGGTGAGGGCGACGACACGCTCCTTCTGAGCCTCGAGCTCCTTGCGCAGGGCAGCGACGGTATTCGCCAGACGCTTGTTTCCCTTCTCACTCGCAGCGAGCTTCTTGGTCAGCTCATCGATAGCTGCACTGCTAGCACGTAGCTTATCGTTGATCAAGAGCATATTGTCCTTGATGCGATCCTGCTCTGAGCGCTTGATATCCCCATTCATTGGATTGACATTGATCATACCTTCGACTGAGGAGATCTCCTGGAAGTTGGTCAGGACGCTTGCTACGAGGGAGTCGGTCTCGTGTAGCTCAGCCTCGTAGTTCTGATTGATTACGGCCAAGGAGTCGTACTGAGCCTTCAGCTCCTTATAGTCGCTTGAGTTCTTGCCGCAGGAGGCAAGGACTAGGAGCAAAGCTCCGCATAGGATGAGTCTCTTTGTCATAATAGTCTCTATTTATTGGTTCCATTTCTTTGACCTCTTCGTCCTCTGAGGCTCCTCTCTTGGGGGTGCATCAGGGGATGAGGGGTCTTCTGATGATAGGTCAAATGTAGTATTTCTTCCGATAACGATCACAAACTCACCCCGAGGCTCGTGCTCCGTAAAGTGCTGGAGCACCTCTAGGATGGTACCACGGACAGCCTCCTCGTAGAGCTTCGTGAGCTCACGCACGACGACCACTGGGGTCGATGGATGGAGGTGCTCTGAGAGTTGCCCTAGCGTCTTCACCAGCCTATGGGGGGACTCATAGAGGATCGTCGTGTAGCTAGAGCGAGCGATCTCTTGGAGCTTGGTCTGTCGTCCCTTCTTTACGGGGAGAAATCCCTCGAAGGTAAAACGATCTGAGGGCAAGCCTGAGGCCACTAGAGCCGGGACAAATGCAGTAGCCCCTGGCAGGCACTCGACCTCTATACCCCGATCAATACATGCTCTCGTGAGCAGGTAGCCAGGATCAGAGATCCCGGGTGTACCCGCATCAGAGACCAGAGCCACCTCCCCCTCGGCCTCGATACGATCGCAGAGGCGATCGAGTGCCGCGTGTTCGTTGAACTTGTGGTAGCTCTGCATCGGGCAACGGATCTCGTAGTGCTGTAGTAGTAGTCCTGTGGTACGGGTATCCTCAGCTAGTATCAGGGACACTCGTCGGAGGACGTGTAGTGCACGCAGGGTAATATCCTCTAGGTTACCGATCGGTGTCGGTACAAGGATGAGCTTTGCCATTGAGCCAGTTTATACCTCTGACAGGGACGCTATGGGATGGATACCGCTGTACCCTGTCCCTCTATGAAGGCAAGTCCTCCACATGTCCCTTATCAATTCATTTCATTTATTACAAAGATACAGTATTCTCCTCAGAGAAGCACAAGCCCAAAGCAGCATCATGGAGACACCTCAGAGCTAGTGGGGGGATCTCCCCCTATGTAGGGGCTTATCAATTAGAGCCCTCCACTCCATTAGAATTAGGGGAATTAGAGGAATTAGGGGAAATCTGAATGCTGGGAGTCTTCATCAATACCACTTGGAATAGTATATAGGTATTCCACGCTAGGATATAGCCCCCCCACGTGGGTCACGGACGAGATAAAGCGAATAGATATTGTCGTAGGCACAGTACTACCATTGGAAACAAGTCAGGTGCACTAGGCTCTCGGAGTTAGTCTAGTCTTCCTGGAGTAGTTTGATACTTATCACCCCTTTTGAGCTCTCAACGAGGGGTGGAGCGTATACACACGTGTACACTGTTGTATACACGTGAGTACACTTCTGTATACACGCGTGTACACTGATGGGCTCTCGATAAGAGCCTCTGGGGCGATAGGGTACCTCCACTGTGACCACTATAAATAGTAGATGAGAGAGATCCAACAGGGGAGACTATGAGGGGAGGATGAAGAGCCGTCCCTCTTCCCCCTATATATTATTGTAGGCAATACATCTTGGGATAGGTTATATGATTGGGGGAAGGCTTGACACGTGGGTATCCCCTAATTTGTAGGGAATTAGTATCTTTGAGGCTAGGAATGTGCTCATTGTGCCCTAGCTAGACTAGAGGTCACCGAGCCAAAGGAAAAGAATAGAATACTTTATGTCCAAGCAACGTGGCTCTTGGCCCTTTGTCTTTTATATCAGTATCCTGCTGATCGCAGTGGCTGCTCTCTGGGGTACGCTTCAGTCAGGGGAGCACCTAGTACCAGGGGGCTCTAATCCCCAAAGCCAAGAGACGCTCTCTCTCACTACAGCCTTCTCCGACTTTCAGTCCTCTGTCTCAGAGCATGTGCAGTCCACGATAGGGCTTCTCCTGCTCCAGATCTTGATCATCCTCGTCATAGCACGTCTGATGGGCTGGCTCTTTCGTAAGATGCATCAGCCTGCGGTCATCGGAGAGATCGTAGCGGGGATTATCTTAGGGCCATCCCTGCTTGGACGTTTCTTCCCCGACCTCTTCCATGCCATATTCCCTCCCTCTAGTCTACCCAACATCCAGCTGCTAAGTAACTTTGGGTTGATCCTCTTCATGTTCGCCATCGGGATGGAGCTCCGTCTGGGAGATATCCGTCGCCAGTTCAAGCAGAGTATCATCATCAGCCATATCGGGATCTTCATTCCCTTTGGGCTCTCCCTGCCCTTAAGCTACGGCATCTATACACAGTATGCAGCGGGATACACGAGCTTCACCCCCTTTGCGCTCTTCATCGGGATCGCGATGAGCATTACCGCCTTCCCCGTGCTCGCTCGCATTATACAGGAGAATAAGCTCTCCCGCACACACCTCGGCAAGCTCTCACTATCGACAGCAGCGGCAGGAGATATCACGGCATGGCTCATGCTAGCAGCGATCATCGCTATCTCCCAAAGTGGGAGTATCCTGAGTACGGGGTACAACCTCGTCTTCCTAGTTGCCTACCTGCTGATCATGTTTGGGGTCATACGCCCTCTATTCCGCACGGCAGGGAAGGTATATAACAACACCGAGGTCATCACACACGGCTTGGTCGGGGTGATCTTCATCCTCCTCCTACTCTCTTCATATGTGACGGAGCTCCTGAGCATGCATGCTCTCTTCGGTGCATTCATCTTCGGGCTAGTAATGCCAGAGGATCTCTCCTTCCGAAAAATCATCACGGACAAGGTGGAGGATGTATCACTCCTCCTATTCCTCCCGCTCTTCTTCGTCTCTAGCGGGCTACAGACAGAGCTGGGGCTAATCAGTGGTGTGGGGATGTGGGGGCTCTTAGGGCTCTTCACCCTAGTCGCTGTCGTTGGGAAGGTTGGGGGGACCTATATCTCCGCTCGTGCCTGTGGGGAGACCTCTCTCAATAGTATCTACCTCGGGGCCTTCATGAACACCCGAGGTCTCATGGAGCTCGTCGTACTGGGTATCGGGTATGAGATGAAGATCCTCCCACCAGCGATCTATGCAGTACTCGTACTGATGACAGTAATCACCACCGTGATGACTATGCCGATGGTACACCTGATCAATTGGATCAAGCGGCTCCTAGAGCGTAGAGAGGAGCGGCTAGAGACCATCAACAAGCAGATAGGAGTCAAGGTACTCCTATCCTTTGGGCGCCCCTCTACAGGGGCAACGCTCCTTCGCCTGACTAATCAGCTCCTCTGCCGGGGTGACGCTCACCTCAATGTCACTGCCCTGCACATCACGACCGATGAGGATATCAACTCTATCGACGCAGATAAGTACTTCGAGGACAACTTCCGCCCCATCCTCACCGAAGCTACTAAGCTCGCACTTCCCCTAGAGACAGACCATCAGGTATCACGTGACGTAGAGGGGACTATCCTCACCAAGCTCGTCGAGGAGAAGTATACGCTACTCATCGTCGGGGCTGGTATCCGTCTCTCCTCTGATGAAGATGATCGGGAGGCGACGACCATGCGCGAGCAGATGAGCCGGCGTATGGGCTCCTTCTCGGTACGTACGACCGAGGCACTCCTCTCTATCCACGGGATGCTACGTGATAAGATGACGGTCTTCATCGAGAAAGCCCCCTGCTCGGTAGGTGTACTGCTAAGCAGAGCCTTCGATACGCCGAGGACCATCGTTCTCTTCCTCTCCAGCGAGGATGATATCCGGATGATCCCCTACGCTCGCACCATTACTACGAATAATCGTGGGACTCTACAGATCATCGCTACTCCAGGGCTGGATACCAAGAAGGCCATCCTACACAAGGGTGAGCAAATCATCTCCGGCAGCGTCACTGAGCTCCCTGTGGGATGTGACTTGGTGATACTGGGCTACGAGCTCTGGAGTGACACCTATGATCACAACAAGGATCTCCTAGTCACCCTCCCCTCTACCCTCATACTGAATCTCAAGTAACATATACGTACTAACCGCCCCAAGGGCACTACACAAACCATCTTATGACGAAGCTAGCAACGAACGACCCCTGGCTGAAGCCCTACGAAGAGCGCATCCACAGAAGAATGGAGTTCACACGAGCACGCGAACGCTCTCTGACCCAGGGTGGAGATGTACCCCTCGAGCAGTTTGCTGACGGATACCTATACTATGGCCTACACCGAGATGAGCGAGGCGCATGGGTTCTACGAGAGTTCCTCCCTGGAGCACAGAGCGTCTATCTCATAGGCTCATTTAATAACTGGCAGACGATGTCTGTATGGAAGCTCAAGCGAGTCGATGACTATGGTAACTGGGAGATTAAGGTCGCAAGCAATGCGCTCCATCATGGGGATTTCTATCGTCTCTTTGTCCACTGGGGACATGGGAGTGGCGAGCGTGTACCAGCATGGGCGACTCGAGTAGTACAAGATAGCCAGACAGGGATATTCAGTGCTCAGGTCTGGGAACCAGAGCAGGCATATACCTTCAGACACACACGTCCCACTGGAGGGGATGAGCCTCTGATGATCTATGAGTGTCATATCGGGATGTCCTCCGAGGAGGGGCGAGTCAGTAGCTACCGAGAGTTTCAGGAACAGGTACTTCCTCGCATCGTAGATCTAGGCTATAACGCGATCCAGATCATGGCCGTGCAGGAGCACCCCTACTACGGATCCTTTGGCTATCATGTCTCGAGCTTCTTTGCCCCAAGTAGTCGCTTTGGTACACCAGACGAACTCAAGGAGCTCATCGATACAGCCCACGGATACGGGCTACGTGTCATTATGGATCTCGTGCACAGCCATGCTGTAAAGAATGAGGTGGAGGGATTGGCTAAATATGATGGCTCTCGTACCCTCTTCTTCCACGAAGGTCCACGAGGAGACCACCCAGCGTGGGGCTCACTTTGCTTTGACTATGGGCGTAACAACGTCATGCACTTCCTACTCTCCAACTGTAAGTATTGGCTCGAGGTATTCCAGTTCGACGGCTTCCGCTTCGACGGAGTCTCCTCTATGCTCTACTACAACCACGGCCTTGGGGAATCTTTCACCTCCTATGCTGACTACTTCAATGGGCATCAGGACGCAGATGCGATGGCCTACCTCACCTTGGCCAATAAGCTCATCCACAAGGTCTACCCTGGGGCGATTACAATAGCAGAGGAGGTGAGTGGTATGCCTGGGCTAGCCTCATGTATTGAGGGTGGAGGCTTTGGCTTCGACTACCGATTGGCAATGAACATCCCAGACTTCTGGACACAGCTCATCAAGGAGCACCCAGATGAGGCTTGGAGCCCAGGAGCCATCTGGTATGAGCTCACGAACCGTCGTGAGGATGAGCGGACGATCAGCTATGCCGAGAGCCACGACCAAGCCCTCGTTGGGGATAAGACCATCATATTCCGCCTGGCAGATGCCGAGATGTACTGGCATATGAGCCGGTCTAGCCGTACGCTATCCATCGACAGAGCCGTCGCCCTACACAAGATGATCCGCCTCATCACAGCAGGGACGATGAATGGAGGATACCTAACCTTCATGGGCAACGAGTTTGGCCATCCCGAATGGATTGACTTCCCTCGTGAGGGGAACGGCTGGTCGTACCACTATGCACGCCGTCAGTGGAGCCTAGCAGATAACCCAGATCTCCTCTACCACGACCTAAGGAACTTCGATCGTGCTATGGTACACCTCATCGAGCAGACCAAGGACTTCAATTCCCTACCCCTCACACAGTACTGGGCACATGAGGAGGATCAAGTACTCTGCTTCGGACGGGGAGATTTACTCTTCTTCTTCAACTTCCATCCCACGGCTGCTTATACGGACTATGCTATCCCCGTCCCTGAGGGGAGCTATACGATAGCACTTGATACGGACGCCAAGGACTTTGGAGGGTACGGGCTCATCGATGACCAGCAGGTCTATGAGACACTGCTACGAGGAGAGGGAGATACCACCACGAGCGAAATATTCGTTTATCTCCCCCCTCGCATAGCCCTTGTGCTAAGACGCCAATAGACGTAGGCACTACATAAGAGAGCTTCTCACAAACTTCATACATCTCATGAGTATTGATACAAACAATGTGGCGATCTTTGCCGGTTCGGCATCCCTAGAGCTTGCCTCTAAGATCGCCGAAGGCCTAGGTATCAGCCTAGGAGACATGGAAGTCGAGCACTTCGCCGATGGCGAGTTCTCCGTCTACTACAAGGATAGCATCCGTGGTAAGGACGTCTTCCTCATACAGTCCACCTATCCCTCCTCGGACAATATGATGGAGCTCCTGCTGATGATCGATGCTGCTAAGCGTGCCTCGGCTCACTATATCGCTGCCGTCATCCCCTACTTCGGATGGGCACGCCAGGATCGCAAGGATAAGCCACGTGTCTCCATCGGGGCAAAGCTCATGGCAGACCTCCTAGGTACTGCTGGGGTCACCCGACTGATCACGATGGACCTACACGCTGACCAGATCCAGGGCTTCTTCAACGTCCCCGTAGACCACCTCTACGCCTCCACGGTCTTCATCGACTACCTACGTAGCACCTCCGACCTTGATCGGACTGTCGTGGCAACACCTGACGTCGGCGGAGCCAAGCGGGCAAACTCCTATGCGAAGTTCCTCGGTGTACCTATGGTCATCTGCCACAAGAGCCGTGCTAAGGCCAACGAGGTCGCTGAGATGACGATCATCGGGGACGTGAGGGACAAGGATGTAATCCTCGTAGACGACATAGTCGATACCGCTGGGACGATCTGCAAGGCCGCTGACCTGATGATGCGTAATGGTGCCCGGAGTGTCCGCGCTATCGCTAGCCATGCCGTACTGAGCGATCCTGCGACGGAGCGTATCGAAGCCTCTTCACTTACTGAGATGATCTTCACGGACTCTATCCCTCTACGCAAGCACTCTGATAAGATACATATCGTGTCTGTAGCTGGGGTCTTCGCCGAGGCGATAAAGCGTGTCATCAATCACGAGTCCATCAGTATCCTTTACTCGCTCTAGGGTCATATCTAAGTGGAGCCTAGCTCCTATGTGAGACCAGGCTCCCTCTAGCGTACTTCCCTCCCCTAGATCACAGAGTAGACCGTACCCTCCCTCGCTGGAGGCGTACGGTCTACTCTTTTGTGTCCTTGGGCATAATTCTATATTAGCTTTATCCAGCCTCTGGGATAGGAGAAAATAAGCAGAGACCCCATCCGAAGATGAGGTCTCTGCTTATTACTTGATGACTTGCTAGGGGAGGGCTCTCCTACTCCTTAGGGAGCTCCTCGAAGTCTACATATTCATCCGATGAGGAGCGATCAAACTTCCTCGCCTCGATCGTATCCAGCTCTTGCTTTTGCCGGGGCTCAGAGCCTGCACCCTCGGTATCACGTCCATTAGTAGCGGTACGCTGTCGTTGTCCATAGTCTCTCTGGGATGAGCTGTAGCCTCGTGCGGAGGTAGCCTCATCCATACGTCGCTGTGCACGTCTGAGGATGTGGCTTAGGAGCCAGACCTGGATACGAGCTCTGAAGAACCAGAGTACCCAGAGTATGAGTAGGAAGATGATAAGTCCGTCCATTGTCGTCTCGTTATTGATAATACATGCTTATCCCTAAGCAAAGAGTATGCCAAACTACTCTTCCTTCGCAGGAAGAAGCGAGAGGAAGACATAGGCAATGATCGTGAGACTACAACCAAACCATCCTCGAGTCAGGATAGCGACGATAGCAATGATCACGAGGAGGATCTGCCGCCAGAGTGCCTTTAGAGGAGCCTTCTTCAGCTTGAAGGAGAACATCGGCAGATCACTCACCATCAGAGCAGAGAATAGGACAGCTAGCACCAGATAGGTAATGAGTGTCAGCTGGGGGCCAATCGTATACTGGATACTCTCTAGTGCAAAGGATGCTCCGATCCAAAAGAGCGCATTGGAGGGCACCGGGAGTCCTAGGAAAGACATCGTCTGACGCTCGTCGTGATTGAACTTCGCTAGGCGTAGGGCTGCGAAGGCTGGTAAGATAAAGACCCCATAGGCGAGCATACTTCCGCCCGAGAGCGTGCTCAGTCCTTGATAGACGAGCAGTGCGGGGGCAACCCCAAAGCTCACGACATCAGCTAGTGAATCCAGATCCTTCCCGATCGGACTCGTCACACCTAAAGCCCGTGCCATGAGTCCATCGAAGAAGTCGAAGACGGCAGCCAGTACGATACACCAAGCTGCACACTCTAGGTTTCGCTCCTGGAGTGTATAGACGATAGCTAAGACCCCCGAGAGGAGGTTAGCACAGGTGATTGTGTTGGGGATATGCTTCTTGATACTCATCTCTATTATCTCGTATCGTTAGCGAGGGAGCGTAGCAATGTCCGTGATGTTCCCCTTGACACGCTGGCCGACCTTGACGTGCACCTCGCTACCGAGGGGTAGATATAGGTCTACACGAGAGCCAAACTTGATGAAACCAAGGTTCTCATTGATCTTGACTCGCTGTCCCACCTCCGGATAGGTGACGATGCGACGTGCGATAGCCCCTGCTACTTGACGCACGAGGACTGTATCTCCAGCCTCGTTGCGGATGACTACAGCGGAGCGCTCGTTGTCCGTACTGCTCTTAGGCAGATGTGCTGATAGGAAGCGCCCTGGGGTGTGGGAGACATGCTCGACGACACCATTGCAGGGGATCCAGTTCACGTGCATATCGAAGACGTTCATGAAGACCGATACCTGTAGGCAACGTGTCCCGAGGATCTGTGTCTCATCGACCTCTTCGATGACGACGACACGCCCATCGGCAGGGCAGACGACTTCCCGTGAGCCATCTGAGTGCTTGCGGGGCTCATAACGAAAGAAGTTCACCACTCCAGCGAAGAAAGCCACAGAGAGTAGTGCAGGGATAAGGGTAAACGCCCCCGCATAGAGGGCGATGAGAGCGTTAATGCCGATTAGGCCTATCGCGAACCCGATAAGAGGGCCATGTCCCTCCTTGTGTAGCTGCATATCGTATTAATAATATTATTGTTTGGGCAGTGTACGCATATCCACAAAAGTAACAAAAAATACGCACTTTCCCTGATTGTGTGCAGTCTCGTAGCCTCTTATACGCTACACCTACACATACAAATACTATAGAATAGGAGGGTATCCTTGAGTATATCTATTCTCAGACTACAAGATAGACCCTACCCACACTCCCTTCTCTAGCATTTGGAGCGAAGGGCTGTATAGGTACCCCTCCTTCTCTAAAGAGTCGTCTCCCTATCCACGAGTAGCTAAATAGGGGGGATGGAGAGAAAGTCGGTGTCTCCCCCAGAGGAAGGTGGCGAGCTCATCAAGATAGAAGCATTACCACTTTCCCCCACCTATCTAGGGGGTACTCTCTGAGTCGACAAACACTAGAAATAGGGGAATAAAACATATGATCTACGCATATTCATCTTCAGCGAGCAACTTACAGAGAAGCGCTTCAGATAACACGCCAGGGCCGACGCATAATCTCGCTCGCACACTCCTGCCTTTGGATCTTCGGGGGTATTATTTCATAACCCAGGGAGCCTTAGCCCATCACTAAAGATCCTCGGCATTATCCCCAAGAAACAGACATACAAGCGAGCCCTATAGAGGGTATACTTAGAGCGAGGTAGTATACACGCGTGTATACTGTTGTGTACACGTGGGTATACAGTTGTGTACACACGTGTATACTCATCCATCCTAGATAGGAGGTACTCGCTGGGCATATCTAGCCTAGGACATAGATACTTCTATCTTCGGAGTATACTCCCCCACGACCTTGCCCTCGCACTATAGTGATTGCATACGTCAGCCCTGGATAACACGCTCTATATCAAACGTACCGAGCACTCAAAAACGAACATACTAAGAAGGCTCATACGCTCTCGGTAAGAACGTCCTCATCACCTTACATAGGTGATGAGGACGTTCATTATAGGAGCGTGGGCGCGCTCTCGGTATACTCATCTTTGCCTCTTCGGAAGGCGAGCTACGAGAGGGGTGAAATACACTCGGGGATCTGGAGGATGCCCTCCTTTATCCCCCTATCAAACCCATCAACGGCTGCGCAAGCAATATGCGACAAAGGAGAGTATCACCCGAAGAGAAATGGAACTAGTGTACCCCCTCATCAGAGGCACTCTGAGTCAGCAGGCGCAATAGAGCACTCTGTCGAGCTCTCTTAGATAAGAGGCTCTGTCTTCGACCTCAGATGTATCGAGTACATCATCCTCAAGTAGTGAAGGATAAGGAGTAGCTTTTGACTACCTTTGCGAGACAATTTAACTAGTACACTTAGTATGCCTTATCTGGAAGTAAAGGAGGTGAGCAAGCACTACGCTACACACACTGCTCTGGATCGAGTCTCACTCCAAGTGGAGGAGGGACAGATCTTCGGCCTACTCGGGCCTAATGGTGCAGGGAAGAGCTCGCTCATCCGTATCATCAACCGCATCACAGCGCCTGACAGCGGTCAGGTACTCCTAGAGGGAAAGCCCATCCGAGAGAGTGACCTGCGTCACATCGGTTACCTTCCCGAGGAGCGAGGACTATATCCCAAGATGAAGGTCGGGGAGCAGGCGATCTACCTCTCCCGCCTCAAAGGACTGACCAAACAGGAGGCCGAGGGGCGTGTCCGCAAGTGGTTCGAGCACCTAGACATCCTCCCCTGGTGGGAGAAGAAGGTGGAGGAGCTATCGAAGGGGATGCAGCAGAAGGTGCAGTTCATCTGTACCGTCATCCATGAGCCCAAGCTCCTGATCTTCGACGAGCCCTTCAGTGGCTTTGATCCCGTGAATGCAGAGACGCTCAAGCAGGAAATCCTTCGCCTAAGGGACAACGGGACGACGCTTATCCTATCAACGCACAACATGCAGAGCGTCGAGGAGCTATGTGACAGCATCACCCTCATCGACCACGCTCGAGTCGTCCTCGCAGGACGCACAGAGGAGGTACGTCGGGCGCACAGCAAGGGGACAGCCCTCATCCGCTACGATGGACAGCTGACCCCCGAGGAGCTCACACGGCTAGCCCCGATCGAACATGAGCAAAACGAATGGGGCGGGACCATCCGCCTGCCTCTATCAGAGGGCGAAGACCTACGACATCCCCTCTCTCTACTCCCTCAGACACTCAGGATCCGCCATGCTGAACACGAGTATCCCTCAATGCATGAGATCTTCCTACAAACTGTACAATCGACCTCACAGGAACATGAATAATCTAAGACTCGTCATCGAGCGAGAGTTCTACTCTCGCGTACGCAAGCGTTCATTCTGGGTCATGACGATACTCTTCCCCTTCCTCATGCTAGCTATAGGAGCCGTTCCCATCCTCCTCTCTCAGGACGGGAGCGATAGCCAACGAGTAGCAGTGATCGATCATACGGGGAAGTACATCAAGCTCTTCCAGGATAGCCAAGCCTACTCCTTCGTCCCTGCAGACCGCCCCATAAGTGAATACAAGGGGGAGAACCATCCTGAGGAGATCACAGCCATACTTGAGATCCGCCAAGACCTACTTGAGGATCCTAGCGCCATAAGTCTCTTTTCCTTCAAGCAACTCCCCCGAGGCCTAGAGACCTACATCAACACCACCCTCTCCAGCTACCTCACGGATCAGAAGATCGCCTCCTTCCAGATACCAGAGCTCAAGGAGGCCATCCAGCAGAGCAAGGTCACGATCTCCGTGACGACCTACAAGTGGAACGAGGAGGGTGACGCCACGACGGCCTCTAGCTCTATGGCCTCGGCGCTTGGTATGGGGCTGACATTCCTCAGCTACATCTTCATCATGACCTACGGAGGTATGGTGCTCCAGGGAGTCCAGGAGGAGAAGAAGAGCCGGATACTAGAGATCATGGTATCCTCGGTGCGACCTATGGATATGATGATGGGCAAGATCATAGGTATTGGTCTAGCTGGTGTCGTGCAGATCATTGTCTGGGTCGTACTACTCACCTTAGGAACTATCGGCCTACAGTCCTTCCTCGGAGTGAATACGCCTGAGGCCACAGGAGCTATGTCCCCAGGTGGAGCCACAGAGCTCATCCAAGGACTACAGGCTCTTAGCGGGATCAACTTCACGATGATCATCGTCTGCTTCATCCTCTTCTTTATCGGAGGGTATCTCTTCTATGCCTCTATCCTAGCGGCTCTGAGTGCGACGGTCTCCTCGGATGAGGACAGCTCACAGCTGATGCTCCCTATGGTGCTCATCATGGTCTTCTCGATCTATGCAGGACTAGCTAGTGCAGACAACCCCGACGGTAGCCTTGCCTTCTGGTGCTCGATCCTACCCATTACCTCACCAATTGTGATGATGGTGCGCTTACCCTTCGAGGTACCCATCTGGCAGGTCACACTGAGCCTCGTCTTACTCTATCTCTCCTTCGTCGGCACAAGCTACTTCGGGGGTAAGATCTATCGAGTCGGTATCTTGATGTATGGCAAGAAACCTTCCGTAAAGGAGCTCCTTCGCTGGATACGCTATAAGTAAGGAGTCCTATCACGCTCCCCTCCCCCCACAGACACGAGAGACACGGGAGAGGATAGTAGAGAAAGCGAGCAGGCGACGCCCCTATGAGGGAGCGTCGCCTGCTCGCTTTGTTATGACTAAGGGTTACTTAGCGAAGTGTAGCTGTAGCCCCATGATGCGATCCCATGCGCCACGAGTGAAGTCAGGCATAGCGACGGGTGCAGAGTTATTCTGTAGAGACAGGCTGGTAAGCTCTCCGATAGAAGACCACTCAGCGAGGTCATAGACGTCCATATCGAGGGGGAGCCCCTTATGCAGGCAGTAGATCAGACGGTAGTCCATGATGAAGTCCATCCCTCCGTGGCCACCGACCGTCTTGGCCTTCTCTGCGATCTCCTTCTGGATAGGATGCTGGTACTTCTCCATGAGATACTTCTTCGTCTCATCACTGACGAAGTCGTGGCTCTTGAGGTCCTCATGGTTGGGGACAGCAGCCTTTGCTTCCTCTGTGGGACGTAGGCAGTAGCCTTCAGAGGGGTACTTGTTGGCAAAGCCATCGGTACCGATGACCTGATAGAGGCGGTTGTAGGGGCGATAGGAGGTGACGTTGTGCTCGAGGTAGATGGTCTTCCCCTTGGCCGTCTTGATGAGGGTCTGGGTCATCTCGCCGTTCTTGACGACAGGGTTCTTAATCCCCATTTCCTTCTCCATGAAGCGAGGCAGTGACGTAGCTGGGACATCCATAGCCGTCAGGTACTGCATACGGTCACCACGATGGATGTTGAGTACCCAACATGCTGGACCGAGGCCGTGCGTAGCATAGATGTCACCACGGAAGTCCTCGTTGGCCTTCAGACGCCAGTTGCCCTCATAGTACTTCCAGAAGGGCTCGAGGTTGTGAATATAGGCTCCCTTCGTGCTGAGGACTTCGCCGAAGAGTCCCTGCTGAGCCATATTCAGTGTAGTGAGCTCAAAGAAGTCATAGACACAGTTCTCCAGCATCATGCAGTGACGCTGAGTGCGCTCCGCGGTATTGACGACATCCCAAGCCTCCTTGAGGGTCATCACAGCAGGTACTTCACAGGCTACGTGCTTACCCTTGTTCATCGCATAGATCATCATCTCGGCATGGTGTCTCCAGTCGGTAGCGATATAGACGAGGTCAATATCGTCACGATCGCAGAGTGCCTTCCAGGCATCCTCCTTACCGCTATAGCTCGCAGCCTCGGGGAGGCCAGCCTTGGAGAGGATCTTCTGAGCCTTCTCCACACGCTCTGGGTGGAGGTCACAGAGGGCCTTGATCTCTACCCCATCGAGGTGGGTGAATCGCTCCACAGCACCAGGGCCACGCATCCCGAGACCGATGAAGCCTACACGGACGACTGGTATCGGAGCATGTCGTAGACCGAGGACGTCCTTCTGTCCCGCAGGACGCTTGGGGACATTCGTCTGGATGACATAGCTCTGGGGCGTTCTCTTGGCTACCTTCTTGCTCTGTGCATGTAGAGATCCGAAGGCAAAGGTTGCCACAAGGGCAATGGACAATAACTTGATTGTCTTCATGAGTAAATTGGTTAGTGAATATTACGGATAGTTCGTTGTTCTACGATGATTAGGATTAGTCACCGAACTCGGAGGTGAAGTGGAAGCGGATCTTCGGGAAGTCCTGCTGTGCCATCATCAGCACATAGCCCGAGTCAGCCAGATAGACGTCTCGTCCTGCTATATCCTTAGCCATGTACTGAGCCTTGCGTCGCTTGAAGTTCTCTAGCTCCGCAGGGTCATCCGATTCGATCCAGCAAGCCTTATGTAGGTTGACTGGCTCCCAGCGACAAGCCGCTCCGTACTCATGCAATAGGCGATACTGGATGACCTCAAACTGTAGCTGACCGACAGTACCTATGATCTTGCGCCCATTGAACTGATTGACGAAGAGCTGTGCGACTCCCTCTCCCATGAGCTGGTCGATACCCTTGGCGAGCTGCTTGGTCTTCATCGGGTCTTCGTTCTCGATGTACTTAAAGAGCTCGGGAGAGAAGCTGGGTAGGCCCCGGAAATGTAGATCCTCCCCTGCTGTGAGGGTATCCCCGATACGGAAGTTACCTGTATCAGGTAGCCCAATAATATCTCCAGCGAAGGCCTCGTCTACCGTCTCCTTCTTCTGAGCCATGAAGGCTGTCGGGCTACTAAACTTAAGCGTCTTGCCGAGCCTAATATGCCGGTAAGCGGCATTACGCTCAAATCTCCCAGAGCATATCTTGACGAAGGCGATACAGCTGCGGTGGTTGGGATCCATATTCGCATGGATCTTGAAGACGAAGCCCGTAAAGGCAGGCTCGTAGGGTGAGACCTCTCGCTCCTCGGCCTGTACAGGGCGAGGAGATGGCGCTATCTCCACGAAGCAGTCTAGGAGCTCCTGTACCCCGAAGTTATTCAGAGCCGAGCCAAAGAAGACAGGGGCAAGGTCTCCCCCTAGGTATTCATTCTGGTCAAAGGCTGGGTAGACTCCGTCTACGAGCTCGAGGTCTAGTCGGAGCTTCTCCGCCTGCTCGGGGGAGACATGCTCCTCGAGCTCAGGAGAGTATACATCCGTGAGGGTAATCGTCTCGGTGATACGCTGCTTGTCTGGAGTAAAGAGGTTCAGAGCTCCCTCGTAAATATTATACACCCCGCGGAAGCGTTGTCCCATGTCTATGGGCCAGGAGAGCGGGCGGACACGTACTTGTAGCTCGGCCTCTATCTCGTCCAGGAGATCAAAGGGATCACGTCCCTCACGGTCCATCTTGTTGATGAAGACCATGACAGGCGTCTTGCGCATACGACAGACCTCCATAAGACGGCGTGTCTGAGCCTCTACCCCCTTAGCTCCGTCGATCACGATGATGACACTATCGACCGCAGTGAGTGTACGGAAGGTATCCTCAGCGAAGTCTTGGTGCCCTGGGGTGTCTAGGATGTTGATCTTATAGCCATGGTACTCGAAGCCCATAACGGAGGTCGCCACGGAGATACCGCGCTGCTTCTCGATCTCCATCCAGTCACTGGTCGCCGTCTTCTTGATCTTATTACTCTTGACTGCACCAGCCACATGTATGGCACCCCCGAAGAGGAGGAGCTTCTCGGTCAAGGTTGTCTTCCCTGCGTCAGGGTGGCTGATGATGGCGAAGGTACGCCGCTGGTCTATTTCTGCTTTATATTCGTTCATTTAGTCTCTCGTTGGGGAGCAGTCTCTGCTTCGTGCTCGAGGTGGTACCTATGTGCTAGCATCGCTAGCAAGGCACTGATTTGCTTCATTGATTTCTGAGTCTCGGGGCTCACCTCCTTCCCCTGGAGGGAGAGGGTGATGTAGCCATATAGGGCATTGAGGTAGGTCTCGATATCCCCAGCTCCCTCACCCCCCTTAGCTCGTAGCTGAATCAGGGCTGGGAGGATCTGGAACTGTAGACCTGCGTAGATATAGTCATCCGGGTTGCTAGCGAACCTCCGATGGAGCTCCTCTAGCTCCATCAGGATGACACGATGGACATCTAGGTGTCCCTCCGTCTGCTTCCCCTCTATACGCATCATATCGATGAGCTCCTCATACCAAGAGCGAATCGTGGCTAGCTCCTCCTCGTTACCTTGATACCGGGGGAGGATCAAGCGTTCTACCCCCTCGGTAGAGACTCCAGCCGCACGGATGAGATCCTCCACCTGCCACATATAGAGGAGGTACTCGACGATATTCTCTCGACGCTTCTTCTGGGCAACGTACATGATAGGGGCTACCTACTTCTTGAGGAGTGACTGTGCTAGGCGCTCATCCGCATCATGGTGCTGGGGCTGTAACCCGAGGATCTTGCAGACGAGGGGATAGAGGGTAATATTGGGGATGGGGTCACTTTGCCTATGTCCAGCACGAAAGTCTGGACCGACGGCCTTGAAGATAGCCCACATCTCGGGGTGCTTATTGTCGAAACCATGTCCTGCTGCTAGGAAGTCCCGAGGGATCCCTCCTGGGCGGAAGAAGATCTGTGTCCCTAGGTCAGCCATCACGACGAGCTCCCCGATACGAGGGCTACTGCCGAAGTGGAGGCGTTCGGGGAGCTCACCCTTGCGATAGACAGTGATGTGAGGCACTTTCTTCAGGATCTGATAGGCCGTCTCTGTGTAGCTCGGCTTCGGGTACAGATGGGTGAAAGGGCCTGTCGCCACATGTTCAAAGCTATCTAAGGGGAGATAATCAGCTAGATTTACTGTCTTGGTCTTGTCGTAAGAAGCCATCCCGTGATCGGAGACCAGAATGAAGTCTACCTGCTTGTGTATGTCGAGGGCTGCCAGACGATCCCTAAAGTAGCCTATGACCGAGTCCATGCGCTCCACCATACGGAGAGTCTTAGGAGACTCGGGGCTCTCATGATGCCCTGTATGGTCGGGCTCCTCGATATACCACATGATGAGATTGGGGCGGTCAGCCTTGGGGAGCTGTAGCCAAGAGAGCACAGAATCTGCACGATCTGTATAGGGTACTTTATCGTTGAACTTCTTCCAGCGGTCTGGATGGAAGCCACCTATAGCGGTCTCGCTACCTACCCAAAAGAAACTAGCAGACTTCATCCCATGGCGACGAGCTACGTTCCATAGCGGCTCCCCCTTGTAGAAGGCTGGATCCTCGACAGCTGAGCGATCACCTAGGCGATAGTGTGCTCCACGCTCATCCCAGAACTCATTCCCCACGAGCCCATGATTATTCGGATAGAGTCCCGTGGCCATCGTATAGTGATTGGGGAAGGTAAGGCTTGGGTAGCTAGGACGAAAGCGTCCCGAGAGACCCTCAGCATCCATCTTATCTAGGTTCGGAGTGTGTGCTCGTTGCTGGTAGTCGGCTCGGAAGCCATCTAGGGATAGGATGACGACATAGCGATCATGTCGGGGAGTAGAGGCTGCACCAGATCTCTTAGCCCTACCCATCGTACCACAACCAAAGCTCAGCGCAGTGAGCATGAGTACGCTACATAGGGTAGATATACTTGATTTCATTATTAGGATACGTCTTTTATGAGCTCTTTCTTCTAGTACCAAGCACGGCCTACCCACGGGAGAGAGAGCGACTCGGACTGGCACAAAGATAGCAAAAAAGCCCTGCACCGGCCGTCCCTTGGCAGGGCTCTCCTCGGGCTAGCATAGGAAATCCCCAGAGGTCAGGAGCGACGTGGCCGAGGAGTACACCCTAGGGAAGGTAGTATCTGTACCCTAGATATATACGTAGCGAGCGTACACCTACTACCTAGCAGGGGTAGGTATACACGCGTGTACACACTAGTATACACGCATGTACACTACAGTGTACCCACGTGTACACTACTACGCTCTAGGTATGTCTTCTATAGAGCGCTCTAGTACGTATATCTCTTGGGGGTGCATATACGACCTCTTGGGGGGCTAATGCCTCACGACTTACACGATACAGTTATGGCGCCTGCTCACACGTGAAATAGTCGCCCCAGAGTCCTAGGGTAGAGCAGGCTAAAATGATACCAGGGATCGCCCTCCGAAGCGCTTATACACCTAGGCACAGAGGCCCAGCAGTCCGCAAAGCGGAGGGGCGAAGGCACCCACCCCAAAATATCGGGGGAGACCTCTCCTTCTCTAGGCAATATAGTCCTCCACCACTCGCCCCGAGGGGCTTAGCTCCTAAACATCCGCTACCCCACCCGCCAACTAGGGTGTAGCACTACATATAAAGGAGGGAGAGGCTCAGGGAAAATGCAGGCGGGAATAGGGAGAAAGCACTATCTTTGCGCAGATTTCAATTTGTGTGCAACCTCAAGGGAGGACGCACCGTGCCTAACGACATATAACGATCATGATAGATAAGAACCTCATCGCCCTACTAGAGGACAGCTTCAAGGAGCATTGGACCCTGCCCGCCGTCTCCAACTACGAGGGACGCGACTATACCTACGGACAGATGTGCGAGGCCATCGAGACCTGGCATCTATTCTTTGCCACTCAAGGGCTCCAGCATGGGGACAAAGTTGCCCTCATGGGCAAGGACTCGGCCGAGTGGAGTATCTTCTTCCTCGCTGTCATCACCTACGGATGTGTGATCGTACCGATCCTACAGGACTTCCCACCGCAGGATGCCATGCAGATCATCAGCCACTCCGAGGCTAGGCTTCTCGGGACGACCCCCAACCTCTGGAGCAGTATGACCCCAGAGGGGATCCCTGCCGTCTCGGTCGTCCTAGACTTCCAGGATCGGACAGTGCTCCATGCCGAGGCAAGGGAAGAGGTACAAGGACAGCTCCAGAAGGCAGAGCAAGACTTCGCTCTACGTTATCCCGAGGGGATGCGCCCTGAGGATGTCCACTACTATCATATCCCCAATAGTGAGCTCGTCGTGCTGAACTACACCTCAGGGACGACGGGCTTCAGCAAGGGGGTGATGCTCTCAGGGAACAACTTCGCTGGGAACCTCGTCTTCTGTATGCCGCGCAATATCATTCGCCCCAGGGAGCGTCTCCTGTGCTTCCTACCGATGGCGCACGTCTACAGCTGTATGATCAACCTCTTCCTCGCTCTAGCCAGCGGTACGCACGTAGTGATCCTAGGCAAGGTACCTTCGCCGAAGATCCTCGGTGTAGCCTTCAAGAAGGTTCGCCCCCAGGTCATCATCTCCGTCCCTCTAGTGCTGGAGAAGATCTACCAAAATACCCTACAGCCCATCCTCAAGAGTCCCAAAGTACGCCTCATGCTCGCTCTACCGATCCTACGTGACATCGTCTATCGTAGGGTCAAGGCACAGCTCACAGAGGGTCTCGGAGGAGCCTTCCGTCAGGTCATCGTCGGCGGAGCTGCCCTAAGCCCAGAGGTAGGCGCTTTCCTCAAGCGGATAGGCTTCCCCATCACGGTCGGCTACGGGATGACGGAGTGTGCTCCTCTCATCTCCTACATCGAGGCCGAGCACTGGCGTCTGCGCTCCTGTGGCCGTGTCCTACATCCCTATATGAAGGCTCGCATTGCACCTCTCGAGGATGAGCACCACACAGCCAGCCAGGGTACAGACCAGATCGGGGAGATCCAGGTACGTGGGGAGAATGTCTGCATGGGCTACTACAAGAACCCCGAGCAGACTGCAGCCCTATTCACCGAAGACGGCTGGATGCGCACCGGAGACCTAGGCACGATGGACAGTGACCATTACCTCTACATACGTGGCCGCTCCAAGGCGATGCTCCTCGGCTCCAACGGGCAGAATATCTATCCCGAGGAGATCGAGGCTAAGATCAGCCTACTCCCCTATGTACAGGAGAGCCTCGTCCTGATGCGCCACGGCAAGCTGGAGGCGGTGATCGTCCCCAACCAACAGCTCATCGAGGAGGCAGGGATGACCCTCGAGGAGGGATGGCACCTGATACAAGGGCTTAGGTCGAAGCTCAATGAGCAGCTCGGTAGCTACGAGAAGATCCAGCACTTCGAGCTCCGCACCACCCCCTTCGAGAAGACTCCGAAGCAGAGCATCCGACGCTATCTATATAAGTAGCGCCACACACCATAGATACAGCGGGCGACGGTTCCTCTAGGGGGAGCCGTCGCCCGCTGTCTTGTCTAGGGGTCGTCTAGGCCTCTAGTAGTCGTACTGTACCTCCCAGTCTACGGTACGGTTCTCCTTGCCACACTCGGCGATCATAGCCATATCTTCGCGCGCCTGCCTACCAATGGTCGTCAAGAGATCCCCCGTAATCGCCGAGTTGATACCGACATAGATCGCCCTACGCTGCGTCTCGGGGCTGAGCTGAGCTCGCCCCCCAGAGAAGCGAAGGAAGGCTCGAGGGTTCACCAGCCTAAAGACAGCGATCGCCGATAGGATCTCATCCTCCGTGAGCGGTGTGGCATGCCCCAGCGGAGTACCCTCGATCGGCTGTAGGATATTGATCGGGATACTCTCCGAACCCAGACGCTTGAGGTAGAACGCTAGCTCCACTCTCTGCTGTAGGCTCTCTCCCATCCCGATGATCCCTCCGCAGCAGATACGCATACCCACCTGTCGGGCTGCCTGGAGTGTCGCCTCCTTGTCCTGCTGGGTATGGGTCGTACAGAGCTCGGCGAAGTAACTAGGGGCAGTCTCCATATTGCAGTGATAGGTAGTGACTCCACTATCGAAGAGCTTCTGTAGCTGCCCTTGGTTGAGAAGCCCGAGGGAGGCACAGCACTTCAGCGAAGGCTCAGCCCTCTTGATCGCGCGATAGCTGATAGAGATAAGGTCTATCTCTCGGTCGGTCTGCCTGCGCCCACTGGCCACGAGGGAGAAGCGTCCGATACCCTGCTTGTGGTTATAGCGAGCCTGAGCCACACACTCGCTCGGGGAGACGAGGGCATAGCGCTCTGCCGAGGTCGCATAGTGACCACTCTGGGCGCACCACTTGCAGTCCTCGGGACAGTTGCCACTCTTAGCATTGATGATCGAGCAGGTGTCGAAGGCATTACCTAGGAAGTGCTCCGTGACCTCATGGGCCGCTTCGTAGAGCTCTGCACGATCGCCTCGGATGAGGAGCTCTAGGGCTTCGTCCTCTGTGAGGTCACCACCAGCGAGTATCCGAGCTTTGATTTCTTGGATCATGGATATGTGAAGATGTCGATATGAGATGAGTATGAATAATATATACGAGGAAGCCTCACGAAGCCATCGGTAGACACCGAGGCTTCGTGAGGCTTCTTTGCTTGTATTCCTCCCTGAGGGGGAGGTGATATGCAGGAGCTACTAGAGCTATGTAGGCAGTAGAGCAGAGTAGGAGCAGATGCTCTCTCAGCTCGGCCTGTAGCCCATCCTCCTCGTAGGGTTCACCTTGGGCAGAGGGGACATTTAATCCCTCTCGTGTATCACCACTACGATGAGCTAGGAGCCCAATGCACTTGCCAGCGAGACGCTCTGTGACGCTCGTGGCGAGGTGTCCTATAGTGACGTTGTGGCTTAGGCTATGGAAGACGGCTGCCCGACTTCGTGTCCAGCGACGAAAGCGAAGTCGGGAGACCGTCCTTACATGTTGTCCTTGACCCAACATCTGCTATAGGGGAGGTGATCTTACTTAGCTACACGCTCTAGCCACTTGACCATCGCGAGCATCGTAATCATAGAGGCTGCGCAAGCCCCAACGAAGACGAGCCAGCAGGCCCAGAGGGGAACATTCAGGTAGAGGATACCACCGATGAAGAGGAGGGAGTTCCCCACAGCTGTAGCAGCGAGCCAGCAGCCCTGCATTACACCCTGCAGATGAGGAGGTGCGACCTTCGAGACGAAGGAGAGACCGAGAGGAGAGATGAAGAGCTCAGCCACCGTCAGGATGAAGTACATACCCACCATAACAAAGGGGGTGATACGCATAGCCTCCTTGGCTGACTCATCCATTGTTGCTAGGGCTTCCTTACCGGGCAGAGCCATAGAGCAAGCCATCAGGAAGATATAGGCCGAAGCAGCGATACCCATACCGATAGCGATCTTGCGGGGAGCTGAGGGCTCCTTGCCCTTGGCATTGAGTCTTCCGAAGACGAACATGACAATCGGGGTGAGTAGCACTACGAAGATGGGGTTCACAGCCTGGAAGATCTCAGCACCCTTGATCTGCGTGAAGCCTAGGTCGATATTAATCACACTGAGGTCTACGTAGTCGCGGGCGAAGTACGTCAGTGAGTATCCATTCTGGTGGAAGGACATCCAGAAGAAGATGACGACAGCAAAGACAGCGAAGAGCGCATAGATACGCTGCTTGATCTCGGCAGCCCCCATCTTGACCTCTTCCTTAGAGATCTGCTTATCACCATCCTGTACCACAGTCTTGGTCCCAGGGTTAGGGAAGCGAGACTTATTCACGACGAAGATCACAAGTGATACAAGGATTATCACGATAGCTGCAGCAAAGGCATAGTGGAAGCCCCGGCTGAAGACATCCAGATAGCGATTGACGAACTCTCCAAGGTCAGAGTAAGACTGGCCTGCTAGGCTAACCTTGCTGGAGAGCGCCTGGAGATTGTCGAGTGCCTGCTGTGGCATAGCTGCACCTTCCTTGAGGTACCGGTGACATAGTGCAGGTAGGTCAGCACTGTAGTCGAAGCCATTGGTCTTGAGCCACCAGTTGCGTATCCCTACAGCCATGAAGGGAGCAAAGATTCCCCCGACATTGATGAACATATAGAAGATCTGGAAGCCCGCATCACGTACCTTGGAGTAGATAGGGTCGTCGTACATCTGACCGACGAGTGCCTGAAGGTTCCCCTTGAAGAGACCGTTACCGAAGGCGATAACTGCTAGCCCAAGGCAAGAGAGGGAGAGGTAGAGCCCGAGGTTGGGCACAGGGGTCGGGGTCGGGATAGCTATGATCAGGTAGCCGATAGCCATGACGACGAGCCCCATGAGGATCGTCCCCTTGTAGTTCTTGGTTCGGTCAGCGATGATCCCCCCTACTAGGGCAAGTAGGTAAATGGAGGCATAGAAGGCCGAGTAGATGTACCCTGTGACGTCCTCTGGCAGGCCAAACTTAGCCGAGATGAAGAGCGTCAAGATCGCCATCATGATGTAGAAGCCGAAGCGCTCTCCCATGTTGGCCAGAGAGGCTGCGAGCAATCCCTTAGGATGATTTTTGAACATAGAGTTGGTAAGTTGTTAGGAAGGTGAGTATTGTTGGTGAGTTATTCCTCTGTGAGGGTTATTCCTGATGGATGCTCAGGATCGCCCCTGTCCGTGTGTCTAGGTAGACGGCTGTCGGCTGGCTCGGTGCAAGGTTAAACATCTTCGGGGCCAGAGCCTGCTGCGTACCCAGCTGTGTGAGGGGGAGCTTATCCGAGGCCAGCTTACGCCCCTCATAGGTGAGGGTCAGTAGCGCCTCCCCTGGGAGGTTGTAGACGACGCTACCCTCGAGTAGCTTGTCCTTTTTGCGTTGCTCCTTCTCTCCGAGGGGCTCGGCACGCTCTGTTGCCTGCAGGGAGAGCAGGACTGGTGCACCGCTCAGATCATCTCGTCCCACGAGCCCACCGAGCTCAGAGAAACGGGCAATGACGACATCACGTGCATCCTCTCCCGTGGGGTCGTATACAAAGCTGTAGGTCGTCACACGCTCAGTCGTGTCCCCGAGGAAGAGGCGCTGTGTCCTGCGCTCCTCCGCACGTAGGCGATCCAGTACGAGACGCATGGACTCGCCATCCTTCGGCATATTGTCCACCGAGCCCGTGAGGATATTCATCGCACTCTCTCGTACCTCGTAGAGGTAGTTGGCAGCGATCTCGGCCTGCTTAGACTTCGTACCGGCCTGGGCATATTCGCGGGGCAGAGAGGGCAGAGCTCGGTCAGCGACCTTCTGCTCTAAGACTTGGACGGGGGGGAGGTAATGGGATGAACTCTCCTCGGTCGATCCCATACTGCCATTGATCGAATAGAGGATCCCACGATCAGTCAGCATGACAAAGGGGGCAGTACTCTTCTTATCAAAGGCTATGAGGTACAGCTTCGTCGTGTCGGGCTCACCTAAGATACGTAGTGTCGAGCCTGTGATCTCATAGGTCCTCGTTGGCTCTGCGGTGGCCTTTTGGCTCAAATACTTATCTGCATAGCTAGATAGCACACCTGGGGTATAGGTACGCTCACGTACCACGATGCTGATCTGTACCTTAGTCTGGGGGAGTCTATAGACGATACCATAGTCGGTCTCCTTAGTCACATCATAGCGTTTGACCTTTGTCTGAGCATAGAGCCCAGCCTGCGCGAGGCAGAGGCAGCCGAGGGCGAGCAGGGAGCGTTCTAGTCGAATCATGAATACCTATATATGTTATGTAGAGCTTAGTCTCTCAGGACAAAACTACTAAAAACTATACGGATGGTCAAGCCCTTATCATCCTATCCCCCTTGATCGTGTATCATTTGTCCGCGCTAGACTCACCTGTAGAAGAGATACGTATGATACCTGCAGGCTGGGTACCCAGAGCCATACAAGGGGGGCTCCTCTCATTCTCTCGCACACACATTATATTGTATATAGGGCATAGAATGGGGGATCTAAGCCACACCCTCTGCCTCTATTTGGCAGGGCTGACGCATGAAATCTCCATCGTGCGAGGGCAAGGTCGTCAAGGAGTATACGCCGAAGATAGAAGTATCCGTGTCCTAGGTGTAGAGATCCTCAGCGTATACCTCCTGCCTAGTAGGGATGAGTATACACGTGTGTACACATCTGTATACCCACGTGTACACTACTGTATACACGCGTGTACACTACCTCGCTCTAAGTATGTCCCCAGAAGACCCCGCTTGTATGTCTATTCCTTGGGGATAATACGTAGGATCTCTAGTGATGGGCTAAGGCTCCCTAGGATATAAAATGATACCCCCGAAGAACCAAAGGCAGGAGTTGCGAGCCAGATCATGCGTAGGCCCTGCACTTGCCCTCAAGAGTGAGCGTAGCCCTACACGCACTCCACTAGGAGAGCCCCCTCTCCCAATAGCCCCTATATAGGGCATTTCGAGGGGGTGAAAGAGGAGATACTGAGAAGGGAAGATAGGTCTCGGTATGCTGGTCCTCATCACCTATGTAAGGTGACAGGTGCGAACATACCGAGAAGGGGAGAGCGCTCTCGGTATGCTCGTCATCGTCACCTATGTAAGGTGATTGGTACGGATATACCGAGTCTGATTCCAGCCACATTATCTACCTCCTAGTAGGGGGCTCGAGATGCGCACTACGACCATCATCCAAGTCACTCAGCAGTCATCACAGAATGTGCGTCAGGTAGGCTATGGTGAGACTGGAGGTAGAGAAGATAATGAGAAGACCAGAGAGCATCTAAGGCACAAATGACAAGCGGAGTTTGCAATATGAATATTTATTGTACCTTTGCGATGTGAACGTTTCTCCAAGCGGGAGGGCACGTACACAACAAACTACATCAATCATCAAGAACTGCAGAAGACAAGCTGCACTAACCAATCCAAAAGCATTCAGTCATGCAAGAGCAACCAAAGTTCAAGGCTGGAGTGTGGGTAGACGAACTTAACGTACGCGACTTCGTTGCCCAGAATGTCACTCCTTACGACGGGGATTCTTCCTTCCTATGTGGTCCCACAGAGAAGACCCGCCGCGTGTGGGAGCATTGCCTTCAGGCTCTCAAGGAAGAGCGTGATAACAACGGAGTCCGCTCCATAGACACCAGCACGGTATCTGGCATCACCGCCTTTGCCCCTGGCTATATAGACAAGGAGAACGAAGTCGTCTTCGGCCTACAGACCGATCAGGTACTCCGCCGTGCGATGAAGCCCTTCGGCGGCTACAAGGTCGTCGAGAAGGCTGTACATGAGAACGGCCTAGAGGTCGACCCTCGTGTTACCGACATCTTCACTCACTACCGCAAGACACACAATGACGGAGTCTTCGACGTCTACACCGAGGAGATCCGCTCCTTCCGCTCCAATAGCTTCCTCACAGGTCTCCCTGACAACTACGCTCGTGGCCGTATCATCGGTGACTATCGTCGTCTCGCCCTCTATGGTGCAGACCGACTAATTGCGTGGAAGAAGGAAGACCTACATGCTATACACGGCCCCATGACCGAGGCTACCATTCGCCTACGTGAGGAGGTAGCCGAGCAGATCAAGGCGCTGAAGAAGATCGTAGAGATGGCTGCAGGCTATGGCTTCGATGTCCGTCGTCCAGCCTATAATGCACATGAAGCCGTACAGTGGGTGTACTTCGCCTACCTAGCAGCGATTAAGGATCAGGATGGTGCGGCGATGTCTCTTGGTAACGTCTCTAGCTTCCTAGATATCTACCTCCAGTACGACCTAGACCATGGGACACTCACCGAGGAGCTCGCTCAGGAGCTCATCGACCAGTTCGTCATCAAGCTACGTATGGTACGCCACCTACGTATGGCCTCCTACAACGAGATCTTCGCAGGTGACCCAACCTGGGTTACAGAGTCCATCGGAGGACGCCTATTCGACGGCCGTCACAAGGTCACCAAGACCAGCTTCCGCTTCCTACAGACACTCTACAACCTAGGCCCCAGCCCAGAGCCTAACCTCACGGTACTCTGGAGTCCATCACTCCCCGAGGGATTTAAGGAGTTCGCTGCTCAGGTATCGATCGACACCTCCTCGATCCAGTATGAGAATGACGACCTGATGCGTGGCACACGTCACTCTGATGACTATGGGATCGCCTGCTGCGTCTCCTACCAGGAGATCGGGAAGCACATCCAATTCTTCGGTGCCCGTACCAATCTAGCCAAGGCTCTGCTACTGGCTATCAATGGCGGTCGCTGTGAGATCAGTGGTACGCTGATGGTCGAGGGTATCCCCGAACTCAAGGGAGAGGTACTACACTTCGACGAAATCTGGGCCAACTACCTCAAGGTGCTCAAGACGATCGCTCGTGTATATAATGAGTCGATGAATATCATCCACTACATGCACGACAAGTACTACTATGAGGCCGCACAGATGGCATTCATCGACACCAACCCCAAGATCAACCTCGCCTACGGGGTAGCTGGGCTCTCCATCGCTGCCGACTCGCTCTCTGCGATCAAGTATGCCAAGGTCACTCCGATCCGCAACGCACAGGGGCTAACAGAGGACTTCAAGGTCGAGGGTGACTTCCCCTGCTATGGCAACGACGATGATCGCGCCGACAGTATCGCATACGATATCACCCACATATTCTCAGGCATGCTCAAGGAGCTCCCTGTATACAAGGATGCAGAGCCTACCCTATCCGTCCTAACGATCACCTCCAACGTCATGTACGGCAAGAAGACAGGTGCTACCCCCGATGGTCGCCATGCCGGTGTCGCCTTCGCCCCTGGAGCTAACCCCATGCACGGGCGTGACAATCACGGGGCGATCGCTTCCCTCAGCTCTGTAGCCAAGCTTGACTATACAGATGCAGCAGACGGGATCAGCAACACCTTTAGCATCATCCCCCACTCCCTTGGGTCAAACAAGCAGGAGCAGGTCGAGAACCTCATCTCGATGATGGATGGGTACTTCTCCAAGGGGGCACACCACCTCAACGTGAATGTGCTCAATAGAGAGATGCTCGAGGACGCTATGGAGCACCCCGAGAACTACCCTCAGCTCACCATCCGCGTCTCGGGCTATGCGGTGAACTTCGTCAAGCTCAGCCGTGAGCATCAGCTCGAGGTCATCTCTCGCTCCTTCCACAAGCGCATGCGCTAAGGGCTCACACCACACTATATCTATCTGACAAGTAGCGGGCGAAGGATCTACCGACCCTTCGCCCGGTCTACTCATTACTCAGCTATGCTTCGTGTTCATTCCTTTGAGTCCATGGGTACCTTCGACGGCCCAGGCCTTCGTCTCGTGGTCTTCCTTCAGGGCTGCAACTTCCAGTGTCTCTACTGTGCCAACCCCGACACCATCCCCATAGGGAAGGGAGGAAAGCTCATCGAGGAGAGTGAGGTACTCCGCAGAGCCATCAGCGAACGTCCCTTCTTCGGCAAGCGAGGTGGGGTTACCTTCAGCGGTGGCGAGCCCACGGTACAAGCGGAGGCTCTTATCCCCCTCTGCCGTGCGCTCAAGGAGGAAGGGATACACATCTGCCTAGACTCTCAGGGGAGCATCCGTAATAGACATGTAGACGAGCTCCTATCCATCGTAGATATGGTGCTACTCGACTGCAAGCACATGCTCCCCAAGGAGCACCAGCGCCTCACGACACAGAGCAATGCCAACACCCTGCTCACAGCCGAGCAGCTAAGAGCCATGGGCAAGCCCGTACGCCTACGCTATGTCTTCGTCCCTGGCTACAGTGATCAGCCCGAGGCTCTACATGCACTAGGACAGCACTTCGGGGGCTTCGAGAATATAGAGCGACTAGAACTCCTTCCCTACCACACCTATGGCAAGCACAAGTATGAGACTCTGGGTAAGCCCTACCTCCTAGAGGATGTACATGAGCCCACCCCTGAGGAGATCGCCTCAGCACAGGCCATCCTAGAGCATTACTTTCCCGTCGTCTGGACACAGTAGGTGGCGAGGCTGTTCCACAGTGAGGCGAGCTCTATCACGACGCCCTAGATGACTTTTGGACTATGAGAGCTCTAGGAGCAAAAATATAGCTACCTTTATACTGTTATTTCGCATTACTCATCTAAATAGCATCAACAATCATGGCTAACTGTTCAAAGGGGAACTTCCTCCTCGGGCTACTCCTCGGAGCCGCTGCAGGAGCTGCTGCAGCTTACTTCTCTGACCGTCGTCACCGCGAGGTCTTCGCCGACAATGTATCTAGCACCGTAGAGCGTGCTCGTGACAGTATCGTCGAGGGCTACTACGAGGCTAAGGAACGCTATAACCGCTACCGCAATAGACTCACCGACGAGGCGAACGATCTCCTTGAGGAGATAGAGAGCGCTAACGACTAGCGCAATATCCCGCCCCCAAGGGATATGCAAGGAGAGGAACACACGTAGGCATCAGCTCTTGGACAAGGAGTGGGTGCGTGTGTTCCTTCTCTTGCTTTGATGGATGACACGGACGAATATACTAGAATAATGAGACAGCAATCTACCGACAACCACACTCCTCAGGATCTGCTGAGGCACCTAACGATCCTCTCTCGCCGAAGCATTGACTATTCCGTCCTCTCCCTCGGCACAATGGTGGGACGAGGGCTCTCCGCTGTCGTCACCTGGTGCATCCTAGGCTTCCTGCTATTCAACCTCCTACTCTTCCTCAACATCGCACTAGGCTTTGCCCTAGCTAACTGGAGCGAGAGTTCGCCAGCTATTGGGTTCCTATACCTTGCATGCGGGTATGCCGTACTGAGCCTACTCTTCCTGTGTATACGTGCCTTAGTAGCACGCTCCATACGTGCCTACGTCGCACGACGTACGCTGAGAGCTACGCTCCAGCTTAACCACAAGATCGCTGGTATCCCATACGTCAATCGGGTACCCTACCAGACCTTCGCCAAAGAACCCGACAGAGAGCGACCCTATACGACTCTCCAGTATGCACACAACGAGACCATGCTTGACATAGACCGAGCAGCAGGTGTAGTCCTACGTGATACCATCTATATCAAGAACCACTACCCCGAGATACTCTCCCAGCGACTAAGACAGGAGACGCTTGGCTACATATCCGACATCCCCATCCTAGGAAGAGCCCTCCAGTATATTAGCCCTAAGCATCAGTCCCCGCGTACTAGACGTCATCGCTATCAGAGCAATCATACCTCATCCACGCCCTCCCCGACTGAGGGCTATCAGAGATACCTCCCCTATGTACGTATGGCATGGGACTTCATCCGCCCTACCCTGACGGCAATTATACTAGGGAAGCTACAGAGTGGCTTACTCGGCCTCTTCCTCAAGAAGAGTCCGAAGAGGAGGAGATAACGATATCAGACTACGAACTATAATAGAGATATGAAGAAGACAATCGTCGGGATCGGAGAGATCCTCTGGGACATCTTCCCAGACCGTAAGGCGCTCGGAGGAGCACCTGCCAACTTCGCCTACCACTGTATGCAACTAGGACATGAAGCCTATGCTGTCAGCGCTATTGGCAAAGACCCACTAGGAGAGGAGGTCAAGAGAGAACTCGCCAACAAAGGACTACAACATATCCTCCAGGAGGTGAGCTTCCCAACGGGCAAGGTACTCGTTACCCTAGCAGAGACAGGCAGTGGGAGCTACGACATACAAGAGAATGTCGCATGGGATCACATCACGTTCACACAGGAGCTAGAGCAACTCGCCCGCCGCACAGATGCCGTCTGCTTCGGGTCACTTGCCCAGAGGTCAGAGGAGACCGCTAGCACCATACACCGCTTCCTAGCTGCTATGCCGGCCGAGAGCATCAAGGTCTTTGACATCAACCTCAGACTCAACTACTACACTGAGGCACTCATACGTGACTCCCTAGAGCATGCCACTATGCTCAAGCTCAATGATGAGGAGGTATCTACCGTAGCACAGCTATTGAAGCTCGAGGGATCCATAGAGGCTGTCTGCCACCAAGTCCTTGAGCTCTTTGCCCTAGACTCCGTCATCTTGACTCGCGGTGCCTATGGGTGTAATATCTATACAGCAGGGGGAAGTAACTACCATCCATCTAAGGAGGTGACCGTCATCGACACCGTAGGGGCAGGCGACTCCTTTACGGCGGCCTACGTCTCAGCACTACTGGCAGGTAGATCACGTCCCGATGCTATTCGCTTCTCTACTCAGGTCGCAGCCTTCGTCTGTACACAGCGAGGAGCTATGCCAGCCCTCCCCCAAGAGTACAGAATGTGGCTAGAGGAGTAAGTAGGATATGGTAGGGATGAGTAGGGAAGCTATCCTGCAGTGTGTAGCGCTGTAGGATGTAGAAATAAGCATGGCCACCTCTCCCGAGGTAGCCATGTCTTCGATTTATCACTTAAACGGTTTACTATTTACAAGAGCTGTGCTAACAAAAGCTGTATCACTCTCACATTGCAAAGGTAGACCAATGATAGAGCATCGACAATACCTACATATCATGATTATTTAGCATTTACCTACCTAATATGGTGGATTGTGTAAGGAGGTATTAAGCTCTACCTTTGTAACGAGGATCTCATAAAGGTCTCCTACAAACTCATTCAATCATCCTATCTCGGCAAATGAACTCGTATAGACATCTCCTGGGACAAGCCTTCTCCGCTCCTGTTACTGCTCGCTCCAAGATGAGCGACCTCATCACTGGGAGCGCCCCAGCCCTACTCATCATCACACGCTTCGGGATCCCCTTGGGCTTCGGAGATAAGAGTATCGGCCTACTCTGCAAGGAACATGGGGTGGATACACACACGCTACTTCTCCTAGTCAATAGCTCGATCCTCGAGGGGTACGAGCCGACCTCGGAGCAGATCGCCTCAATACACTTGGATAGCTTGATTACCTACCTGCTGAACTCACATGCCTACTTCCTCGACTTCCGCCTACCCTTGATCCGTCAGAGGCTTCTATCTGCTATCTCCAACTGTCCACAGGAGCTTGCCTACGTGATCCGCCGCTTCTTCGACGAATACGTAGAGGAGGTACACAAACATATGAACTATGAGGATCGTACCGTCTTCCCCTACGCACGTCGCCTAGCCTCTGGAGAGCGAGACGGCCATTATAATATAGGTATCTTCAGTAAGCGCCACGATCAGATCGAGCTCAAGATCACAGAGCTCAAGAACCTCCTGATCAAGTACTATACGGCGCCTAGTGGCTACGAGCTCACAGCTGTCCTACACGACATCTTCAGCGTAGAGATAGACCTAGCAGCCCACAACTACATCGAGGACTCCATCTTCACTCCCTACATACAGTACCTAGAGAGCAAGACCAAATAACCTCTGGCTCGCCACCATATCCTATCGCTCACTTATATGGTCACCCCGATAAAGATCGCTGTCGCTGAGCCCACCTCTATCGTGCGCTCCGGCCTAGAGACACAGCTCCGTAAGCTACTCCACTACAAGGCTCAGATCATCAACCTACTGGACGATAACAGGAAGGAGTGGCAGGACGTCGCCAGCGTAATCTCCGCTGACATCTTCATCATCAATCCCCTACTCACAGGGTCGAACCCGCGGCTATACCTACCGAACCTCCCCTACGAGACCAAGCTCCTAGCCCTTTGCTATAGTCCCTATGACTCGATGTTCCTCAAGGAGTTTGATGGGGTCATTAGCCTATCTGATACAGCCCTGCAGATCTCCGAAACGATCGATCAGCTCCTACAAAACGAGAGCTCTGCCTCAAGCACGACGACCGACTCGCAGAGCCTCACTCCACGGGAGCGGGAGATCATCATCTGTGTCGTCAAGGGGATGACCAATAAGGAGATCGCTGGACAGCTCTACCTCTCCACTCACACCGTCATCACCCACCGGCGCAACATCTCCAAGAAACTACAGATACATAGTCCTAGCGGCCTGACCATCTATGCAATCATGAACAAGCTCGTAGAACTCGAGGATATCAAGCAGGATCTGTAGCTACCCCTCATCAGCCTCATCACAGAGCCCCCACACTCTCCTACGCTAGGATGGGTGTGGGGGCTTCTCCTTGTCTAAGGTATGCGGTGTGTAAGTTTGTCCTTAGCTTTAGCTTCGTCACTTCCTTTGCATCAGCAAAAGAGGTCTGTCAATCGATAAAATAAATGAAGCCCGACCAATGTACACATCTCGTGTACGGGTCAGGCTTCTACCGTTTAAGAGCTTGTCAAGCATCTCCTACTGCTCCGATCTTAGGCTATCCTAAGCCTCACTGCTGTAGAGACAGAGACAAGAAATAGTAGTCTCTCCTCACCTCTCCGAGTGGGAGGGCAATGGAGGTATTGTTTCGTACTGCAAAGATAAGAAAAAAGTACACACTAATACCTAGTAGTGGGTATATTCTTTGGTAATTCTAAGGAAGTACCCCCTAGTATGTACTAGGAAGTACCTAGATCACCCCTTCCCCCTAGCGATGTAGTATTCGTCCAAGCTTCATCCTTAGCTGGTCTATACTCTCTCTTGGGACTTCACGGCGTAGGATCACAAGGGAAAAGGCCACTAAGACCATCGTATTCGACGCCATCTGCAGTAGAGGCGATCCCTCTAGCACACATCCTATCCCCCACTCTAGCCCGTAGCAGAGGCTCGTCAGCAGGATATAGCCTCCGAGCTTTCTTAGCTCGTAGTCTACGGGATAATACTTCTGTCCGAGGAAGTAAGAGAAGAGCATCACCCCGCCATTGGCGATTACTGAAGCCCAAGCACATGCCATGAAGCCATATCTAGGGGCTAGGACTACGATGATCAGCACCGTCAGTGCACAGCCTAGCACAGAGAGTATCCCGCCCCAATAGGTACGATCTGTGACCTTGTACCAGAGGGAGAGGTTAAAGTACACACCGAACATCAGCTGCCCCGCCATGATCCACGGTACGACACTCAGACCCGGATAGTAGGCTGGACGAATGAGGAGCTTCAGCACATCCATATAGCTCACCACTGCGAGGAATATGAAGAGTGTGAAGAGTACATAGTACGTCATCGCTGACGAGTAAGCCCTACGTGCTGAGGCATCATCCTTCTTCTTCTCTGCGAAGATAAAGGGATCGTAGGCATATCGGAAAGCCTGCGTAAAGAGCACCATCACCACGGCGAGCTTGTAGCAAGCTCCATAGATCCCGAGCTGTGTATGAGCATAGCGTGCGTCATCGAAGAGCATCGGGAAAAGGATCTTGTCCGCTTGATTATTGAAGTTACCTGCCAGACCTAGGAGCAGTATCGGGAAGGCATAGCTCAGCATCTCCCTTAGTAGCCCCATATCCAGCCTTCCCCTAGCATGGCGTAGTGTAGGCAGTAAGAGTACGAACTGGATTACGTTCCCGATGAGGTTTATTCCAAAGATATAGTCAAGAGCCTGCTCCCTCGGACGAAAGTCTCCAAGGAACGAGGGAAAGACCTGCCCCAACCAGGGCAACACATAGAAGGCAAAGAGCGTCAGCGCAATAGTCACAAGCACAAAGCTCATACGTACAGCGAAGAACCTCCATGGTCTCTGCTCATACCTCAGATATCCTAGTGGAATGGCCATGAAGGCATCACTAGCGACGATAATCAGCAGATAGACGATGAGCCTACTCTGGCCTGCTACGTGTAGTGCCTCAGTCAGCGGGCTAAGCACGGCTAAACCAATGAGCACAAAGAGGAGTGAGCTACCCCCCAGCGCATAGAGCGTCGTCGTGTAGACATCCTCGGGTCGCTCGTGCTTATTTGCAAAGCGGAAGAAGGTCGTCTCCATCCCATAGGTCAGCAGGATCATTAGGATCGCCGTCCAAGCATAGAGGTTCGTCATCACCCCAAACTCCTCGGGCACCATCACCTTCACGTAGACGAAGGTCAGCAGCCAGTTGAGGAACCGCCCGAACATACTACTTAGTCCATAGATCGCCGTATCCTTGATCAAGGACTGCAGTGTGCTACTACTCATATCTCGACGTCTCTAGTAGCTATCATCATCGAAGAATCCACCTGCTGGACGCACTCGTGGCACACGCCCTAGGTGACTATAGGCTAGCTCCGTAGCCTCTCGGCCTCGGGGGGTACGCTTCAGGAAGCCCTCCTTGATCAGATAGGGTTCATAGACCTCCTCTACGGTACCTGCATCCTCTCCTAGCGCAGTGGCTATAGTCGTGAGCCCGACAGGGCCACCCGAGAATTTATCGATAATCACCCCGAGGAGCTTATTATCGATATAGTCCAGACCATATCGGTCTATATTCAGAGCCTCTAGTGCGAAGCAAGCGATCTCTCGGTCGATACGTCCATTACCCTTGACCTGCGCAAAGTCTCGTACACGTCTCAGCAGGGCATTGGCAATACGGGGTGTCCCTCGGCTACGAGAGGCAATCTCTGCGGCAGCCGAACTATCGCAGGGCACCTCGAGGATGCTCGCCGAGCGATGTACGATCCCCGCAAGGGTCTCCACATCATAGTACTCGAGATGGAGGTTAATCCCGAAGCGAGCCCTCAGTGGTGCGGTCAGGAGACCACTACGGGTCGTAGCACCGATGAGGGTGAAGGGATTAAGGTCGATCTGTATTGAGCGAGCCGAAGGACCCTTGTCTAGCATGATGTCGATCCGATAGTCTTCCATCGCAGAGTAGAGATACTCCTCTACAATGGGACTAAGGCGATGGATCTCATCGATGAAGAGGACATCATTAGGCTCCAGCGAGGTGAGTAGCCCCGCTAGATCCCCGGGCTTGTCGAGCACGGGGCCAGAGGTAATCTTGATCCCCACCCCGAGCTCTGCTGCTACGATATGCGAGAGGGTCGTCTTCCCTAGTCCCGGAGGGCCATAGAGGAGGACGTGATCTAGGGCATCCGAGCGCATCTTCGCCGCCTCGACGAAGATCTTGAGGTTACCGACAGCCTTATCTTGCCCAGAGAAGCTATCGAAGGATATCGGGCGGAGAGCTCGGTCTACCTCCTGCTCCTCCTCGGCATACCGTGCCTGCTTACGTATATCGAAGGTCTCTGCCATGTATTCGTCTAGTGTGTGGAGGGAGCAGTTGAGCACTGATCGAGGAACTCGAAGAGTACCCGATAGGCCATATCATAGGCCTGAGGGTCGCTGGATAGGAAGAGGTCGTGCTGCCCCTTGTGTATACTCTGTCCATGCACGTTCGGGCCTAGTAGCACCCCATAACGCCACATGTCGGAGACATCCAGCACGAGGTCTGCCTCGTTGTACTCTGGGCGCCAAGTCTTCTCAGGACGGATGCTCCTATCTGAGGTCATCAGTAGGATGGGGAGACGCAGATCTAGCCCCTTCTGCAGTCGCTTCTGTCCCTCCCGTATAGCTCTCATCCAGGAGAGTTTGATCGGGTGCCCGTGACTCTTCTTCCAGTTCGGATTGTAGTCCCATCGCCCATGATGAGCCTTCAGTAGCGTCTGCGCATACATCTCTGGCTCCTTGGACACCCCGGACACCACCTTGTTGGGCATCAGGGAGGCCGAGCTACTCAGTAGGGGGACGATAAAGCGTTCCTGAGTGGGGGAAAAGTTGAAGTCAAAGAAAGGACTATTCAAGATCAGTCCACGCACCCCATCCTTGTTGCCCGTATCGTGGAGATAGAGTGAGGTGATAAGCCCTCCCGTGGAATGCGCTAGGATATAAATCTCCGAGTGTCCCTCTGTGGAGCGTATGAAGTGAAGGGCTGCAGAGAGCTCCTCCTGGTACTCGGTCATATCCCTTGCCTCGAAGGCATCCTGTCCCTCCCTGAGAGAGCGACCATACTTCCTCAGATCAAGGGCGTAGAAGGAGTAGCCGTGGTGTACGATACTATCTCCAAGCTCCTTTTGGAAGAAATAGTCGTTGTATCCATGCACATACAGCACCGCACGATGTCTAGTCCCCGTAGCGATACGATGGACGAGGGTCGCTACGACGGTTCCTGAATAGTCGGGCTTCAGCTCCAGCGTCCGTTGCTCATATCCCTTCAGGCTATCGGCCCTCCACTGGGCGAAGGACTCCCCTCCCACTAGAGGGAGTAATAGGAGGATGAGTATCCTCCCTAGGCTATGTCTTAGGTCTAGTCTCATACTAACAATGCATTATTGGCTCTGCTTCTGAGGGCTTCTTTGGGATTAAGCTATTGGTTAGTCCCCCCAAGTCCCTAATGCAAAGATAACCTAAATCACCCTAAGCCCCCACGTCAACCACTGCGAAGACCAGGGCCGACACATGATCTCGCTCGTACACTCCTGCCTTTGGATCTTCGGGGGTATTATTTCATATCCCAGGGAGCCTTAGCCCATCACTAAAGATCCTAGGTATTATCCCCAAGAAACAGACACACAAGGGAGCCCTACAAAGGATATACTTAGAGCGAGGTAGTGTACACGCGTGTATACTGTTGTGTACACGTGGGTATACAGTTGTGTACACGCG
>NZ_CAJPPN010000015.1 GCF_905372525.1 uncultured Porphyromonas sp. | reverse complement strand
CCCGTAGCCCCTACGACCTCCTCCACCCCCAGCGCCTCCTAGATAGGCACTACCCCATCAGACACGCTCATACTACATAGATATATGCTACGCACGTTTCGCCTCGGTGGCATTCATCCCCCCGAGAACAAGCTCTCAGCAGGAAGCCCTATCCAGCCTATATCCCTACCCAAGGAAGTCATCATACCCATAGGACAGCACATCGGTGCACCTGCCGTACCTACAGTCCAAAAGGGCGACCAAGTCAAGGTAGGTACCGTGATCGCCAAGACGGGTGGCTTCGTCTCAGCTAATATCCATTCCTCCGTCACGGGCAAGGTGACCAAGATCGATGGCTTCTACGACTCGGGCGGATACAAGCGCCCCGCTATCGTCATCGCCGTCGCCCCAGAAGAAGAGTGGGAAGAGGGAATAGATCGCTCCGAAGACCTGGTCACAGAGTGCTCGCTAGAGCCCAAGGAGATCATCGACAGGATCGCCGCCTCGGGGATTGTAGGGCTGGGGGGAGCGACCTTCCCTACCCACGTCAAGCTCTCCCCACCCCCAGGGCAAAAGGCTGAGGTACTGATCATCAATGCCGTGGAGTGTGAGCCCTACCTCACCTCTGACCACCAGCTCATGCTCACCAAGGGGGCAGAGATACTCGTTGGGGTCAAGATCCTGATGAAGGCACTCGGTGTCTCTCGGGCAGTCATCGGCATAGAGAACAATAAGAAGGATGCCATCCTCCACCTCACTCAGCTCGCCGAGCCCTACCCGGACATCACCGTCATGCCCCTAAAGGTTCAGTATCCCCAAGGGGGGGAGAAGCAGCTCATCGACGCTGTCCTTCGCAAGCAGATTAAGAGCGGAGCCCTCCCTATCTCTGCTGGTGCCGTCGTACAGAATGTAGGGACAGTCTTCGCCGTCTACGAGGCAGTCCAGAAGAACAAACCCCTCATAGAGCGCATCGTCACCGTCACGGGGAAGCACCTAGAGAAGCCCTCCAACTACCACGCTCGTATTGGTATCCCCATCGGACACCTTATAGAGGCCTCTGGTGGACTCCCCGAGGATACCGGTAAGATTATCGGCGGGGGACCTATGATGGGCAAGGCTCTACTCGGCACCGAGATCCCCGTCACCAAGGGTACCTCAGGCATACTTATCCTCCCCCGTGAGGACGCCGTGCGTCGCCCCATGAGGAACTGTATCCGCTGTGCCAAGTGTGTCTCGGTATGTCCTATGGGGCTTAACCCTGCCTTCCTCATGAGAGACGTGCAGTATGCCGACTGGGAGACTACGGAGAAGAACTACATCGTAGACTGTATCGAGTGTGGCTCCTGCAGCTATACCTGCCCATCGAACCGCCCGCTCCTAGACTTCATCCGCATAGGCAAGCAGAAGGTCACCGCCATCATACGTTCACGCAAAAGCTAAGTAGTACATGGATAAACTAATCATCTCTCCCTCCCCGCACATACACAGCGGAGATAGCGTGGAGCGCAACATGTACGCTGTCCTCCTCGCCCTCGTACCAGCCTGTCTCGTATCGCTGGCTACCTTTGGGCTCGGAGCTCTCATCGTCCTCGCAGTCAGCGTCCTCTCCTGCGTCATCGTCGAATGGCTCATCACCAAGTACCTCTACGGCACAGAGCCTACCATCCGTGACGGCTCCGCCATCCTGACGGGCGTACTACTCGGGATGAACCTCCCCTCTAGCCTCCCCTGGTGGATCGTCACCATCGGCGCCATCATTGCCATAGGTGTGGGGAAGATGAGCTTCGGGGGACTCGGGGGGAATATCTTCAATCCTGCCCTCGTAGGTCGTGTCTTCCTCCTGATCGCCTATCCAGCACAGATGACCCTTTGGCCCAAGGCTGGACAGATACTTCACTATACCGATGCCACCACTGGGGCTACACCGCTGGGGGTGGCGAAGGCTATCCAGTCTGGAGCGCCAGGTATGTCTTGGGATCAAGTCCCCTCTACCCTAGATATGCTCCTAGGGCTACATGGGGGGAGTCTCGGTGAGATCAGTGCAATCGCCCTGCTGCTAGGCCTAGCATTCCTCCTCTATAAGCGGGTAATCACTTGGCATATTCCTATTTCAGTGCTGGGGACGGCCTTCGCCTTCTCTGGCCTAATGCACCTCATCAACCCTGCGCTCTATCCCTCGCCTTTCTTTCACCTCCTCACCGGGGGAATGATGCTCGGTGCTATCTTCATGGCCACCGACTATGTGACGAGTCCAATGAGCGCGCGTGGTCAGCTCCTCTATGGAGCGCTTATCGGCCTGCTGACGATCCTCATCCGCCTCTTCGGGAGCTACCCTGAGGGGATGTCCTTCGCCATCCTCATCATGAATGGCTTCACCCCTCTGATCAATATATATATCCGCCCTCGACACTTCGGCGGACGATAGGCTATGGCAAAACTCAGCTCGACACTCCGCAACATGCTCCTCTCCCTAACGGGGATCTGCATCATCGTCTCCGGTATCCTCGCCTTGGTCAATAAGGTGACAAAAGCCCCCATTGAGGAGGCTCAAGTCAAGGCCAAAGTCGAGGCAATCAGTGCCGTGACACCGAAGTTTGATAATAACCCCTTCGCCGAGCGCCTGCGCTTCCTCCCCGAGGGCGAGTCCGACTCCCTCACGGTATATCCAGCCAAGAAGGGAGGTCAGCTCGTCGGCTTCGCTATAGAGAGCTACACCCTCAAGGGCTTCAGTGGACTGATCTCCGTGATGGTGGGCTTCGATGCCTCGGGCAAGCTCGTAGACTTCTCTGTCCTCCAGCACGCAGAGAGCCCAGGGCTTGGGTCGCTGATCCCCGAGTGGTTCCACCAGAAGAGCCAGACGGGTGGTATCCGAGACATGCGAGGACTTGACATGAAGGCCGTTTCTCCCCTCTCCGTCTCCAAGGATGGAGGTAAGGTCGATGCCATCACGGCGGCTACGATTAGTAGCCGAGCCTTCTTAGACGCAGTCAATCGTGCATGGAGCGTCTTCACCTCGCTACAAGCACAGGGACTAGGTACGTCCTCAGAAAGCGGGCAAGGAGGTATAGCCAACTCTGCTACCCCAAGTACGGATAGCCTTCCCCTCTCCCCCACCCACTGATAGTCCTGAGGTAACCTCAGCATCACGCCCTCAGCATCACGCCCTCAGCATCGCATCAGAAGCCCTCACGAAGGGACTCCCCGTAGCCCCCACACTGAGACTTCCTCCGATACTCCTCACCGCCCTCTCTGACAAGCTAAAACAGCTACCCTCGATACCCCGACAGAGTCCCCCTCACTCCCCCTAGAGAGGTAGCCCCACTACCTCACAAGAGCGTCCCCCGATACCTCAAGAAGGGGATCACCAAAGTTCCTAAGGCTGGGAAGAGGCGACCTCCTCCACTTATACCCCTTATCCAATGAATCCACTAGCGATCATACGCAACGGCATTACGACGGAGAACCCTACCTTCGTCCTCCTGCTCGGGATGTGCCCGACACTAGCTACGACTAGCTCAGCTGCCAATGGTATGGCCATGGGACTAGCTACAATGTTCGTCCTCATCTGCTCCAATACCGTCATCTCCATGATCAAGAGCCTCGTCCCCGATGCGGTACGTATCCCGAGCTTCATCGTAGTGATAGCAGGCTTCGTGACGATTGTCCAGCTCCTGATGCAGGCCTATGTACCCTCCCTATATGCGTCTCTAGGGCTGTTCATCCCCCTTATCGTAGTGAACTGTATCGTACTGGGGCGTGCAGAGGCAGTGGCGGCTAAGCAATCAGTCCTACACTCGACGCTTGATGGGCTGGGGATAGGCTTAGGCTTCACCTGCTCGCTGACTCTACTAGGCTTCGTGCGTGAGCTGCTAGGGGCAGGTACGATCTTTGGGCACGCTGTCTATCCCAAGGAATACGGGGCACTGCTCTTTGTCCTTGCCCCAGGAGCTTTCATCGTCCTCGGCTATCTCATCGCCCTGTCTAACAAGATCGGGAAGAAGAAGTAACCCCTCCACCTCTAAGTACAGATCCTCATGATACATTACCTGCTGATCTTTGTAGCTGCGGTCTTTGTCAATAACGTCGTCTTCTCACAGTTCCTCGGTATCTGCCCCTTCTTAGGCGTATCAAAGAAGATCGACACTGCCCTAGGGATGGGAGCAGCGGTTACCTTCGTCCTTGCCCTCTCGACGATGTGCACCTTCCTCCTACAGCGGTTTGTCCTCGAGCCCCTTGATATGGTCTACATGCAGACGATCTCCTTTATCCTGGTGATCGCAGCACTGGTACAGATGGTGGAGATTATCCTGAAGAAGGTCTCACCAGCCCTCTACCAAGCCCTCGGGGTCTTCCTACCGCTGATCACGACGAACTGCTGTGTGCTTGGGGTGGCAATCTTAGTCATTCAGAAGGAGTTCAATCTACTGGAAAGTGTGGTCTACGCCGTATCGATAGCCCTAGGCTTCACTCTGGCATTAGCTGTCTTCGCTGGTATCAGAGAGCAGCTAGCACGTACCCAGCTCGCTCCCTCGATGAAGGGAATACCCATTGCCCTCATCTCTGCCGGCATCCTAGCTATGGCCTTCATGGGCTTCAGCGGGATGGTACGCATCTAGCCCTTCGCTTCCCCCAAACATCGCTCCCCTCTCCCAGCGTGCTCTGGGGGAGGGGAGCGATATTTTCGGAGAGGGGGCTGTATGTATTTTTCTCTATCTTTACCGAGCTAGAGTAGATCGCCTACTCTGGATAAGCACTAGATAATAACATTCATGACGACCGTATGACACTACGTAGTACTCTTACCGCCCTTCTTCTCGTCGGCCTAAGCCCTCACCTAGGAGCACAGACAGTGACAATAGACGCTGAGCCTAAGACCACCCTACTAGATGGGAAGACGATGATCAAGGCACATCCCCTGGGGATCATCTTCGGGGATTATACCCTCTCTGGCGAGCGAGTCCTCACGCCGGGACTTAGTGTGGGGCTAGAGGTGAGTGCTCGCTTCGCCTCTCCCAACAGAGCCTATAGCGGGGATGATGATAACTATCGATCTGGGGGACTTCTCTGGGGTACTCTGGCTGATCGTAGCTACTTCGCCCTCACTCCGGAGCTCCGTTGGTATACCAATGGAGGACTAGGACATGGCTTCTACTTCACCCTCTACTACCGCTTCCTGAGCATGAAGCAAAATCACCTCCGCGAGTATATGTCCGTCCCCAGACAGGGCAATGCACCCCTGGAGGGAGATCTGACGTATCGGGAGCGCCTCAGTGCACACTCTGTCGGGATAGGTATCGGGGCACAGTGGCTACTAGGGGCGAAGAAGAATATCGTCCTCGACTGGCATATCATCGGGGTAAGTAACGACCGTGGTATAGGCTCGGTAGAGGGGACGTATCAGTTCAGAGACAAGCTCCCGCATCAGTCCGACATCGATGAGAATGTCCTGAGAGACCTCCTCATTGATCGGACAAAGGCTCACTCTGATGGGATCAAAGCCACCATCGATAGAGGTACCCAGACCTTCAGCATTACGAAGGTGCGCAGCATGTTCATCTCCCCACGGATGAGTCTCTCTATCGGCTTCCGTTTCTAAGTAGAGTCCCAGACACTCCTACCCCAAGGGGGGAAAGGAGGTGTAAAGCAAAGGCGGTGTACCCTAGTGGGTACACCGCCTTTGTATCTATATGAGTCCCCCGAGGCCGTGCCCGGAGGGATGCTCATCGGGCTTACTTCACTTCCTCGAAGTCGGCGTCGGTGATGTCTTCACCAGGTGCCTGCGAAGAGGAGGAAGACTGTCCAGCCGTGGGATCAGCTGCACCAGCATTGGCGTGGTGGTACATCTCTTCACTAGCTGCTTGGAAGGCCGACTGTACCTCAGCCGTAGCGGCATCGATACCTTCGATATTCTGTGCAGAGTGAGCTTCCTTGAGCTTAGCAAGTGCGGACTCGACAGCGGCCTTCTTGTCGGCGGAGAGCTTGTCGCCGAATTCCTTCAGCTGCTTTTCCGTCTGGAAAATGAGGCTATCTGCCTGATTGAGCTTGGTGATACGTTCGCTCTCGTGCTTGTCGGCCTCGGCATTAGCAGCAGCCTCGTCCTTCATACGCTTGATCTCCTCGTCGGAGAGACCGCTGGAGGCTTCGATACGGATCTTCTGTTGCTTACCCGTAGCCTTGTCCAGAGCGGTGACGTTCAGGATACCATTAGCGTCAATATCGAAGGTGACCTCGATCTGAGGGGTCTGGCGTGGGGCAGGAGCTACCTCTAGCTTGAAGCGACCGATACTCTTATTGTCCTTGGCTAGAGAGCGCTCACCCTGTAGGACGTGGATCTCTACCTCGGGCTGGTTATCGACAGCGGTGGTGAAGATCTCGCTCTTCTTCGTTGGGATCGTTGTATTGGCATCGATGAGGCGAGTCATCACGCCACCCATGGTCTCGATACCGAGGGAGAGAGGAGTGACGTCCAGCAGGAGCACATCCTTGATCTCACCCGTGAGCACACCACCCTGGATAGCAGCACCTACAGCGACGACTTCGTCAGGGTTAACCCCCTTAGAGGGAGCCTTCCCGAAGATCTTTTCGACGATCTCCTGGATAGCGGGGATACGAGTCGAGCCCCCGACGAGGATTACTTCGTCGATGTCCGTCCTAGAGAGGCCAGCATCACGTAGAGCCTGTTCGCATGGAGCGACACAAGCCTGGATGAGGCGGTCAGCCAGCTGCTCAAACTTTGCGCGGGTCAGCGTACGCACCAGGTGCTTGGGGATACCTCCTACGGGCATGATGTAGGGGAGGTTAATCTCCGTGCTCGTCGTGCTCGAGAGCTCGATCTTAGCTTTTTCGGCGGCTTCCTTCAGACGCTGCATAGCCATCGGATCCTGACGTAGGTCTACCCCTTCGTCAGCCTTGAACTCATCAGCGAGCCAATCGATGATCACGTGGTCGAAGTCGTCACCCCCTAGGTGGGTATCACCGTTGGTAGAGCGTACCTCGAAGACCCCGTCCCCGAGCTCGAGGATCGATATATCGAACGTCCCACCACCAAGGTCAAAGACAGCGATCTTCATATCTCGGTTCGCCTTGTCTAGCCCGTAGGCCAGCGAAGCAGCCGTAGGTTCGTTGACGATACGACGTACGTTGAGACCTGCGATCTCACCAGCCTCCTTGGTAGCCTGACGCTGGGCATCGTTGAAGTAGGCAGGTACGGTGATCACCGCATCGGTTACTTCCTGTCCCAGATAGTCCTCTGCGGTCTTCTTCATCTTCTGAAGGATGATAGCAGAGATCTCCTGTGGGGTGTAGAGTCGTCCATCGATGTCTACGCGGGGGGTGTTGTTGTCACCTCGTACGACCTTGTAGGGGACACGAGTTATCTCGTCCTTGACCTGGTCGAAGGTCTCACCCATGAAGCGCTTGATCGAGTAGATGGTCTTCGTAGGGTTCGTGATAGCCTGACGCTTAGCAGGGTCACCGACCTTACGCTCACCACCGTCGATGAAGGCTACGACCGAGGGGGTCGTGCGCTTACCTTCACTATTTGCGATAACGATAGGCTCGTTACCTTCGAGGACTGCGACACAAGAGTTCGTCGTCCCTAAGTCTATTCCAATGATCTTTCCCATAATCTTATTTCGTTGTTGTTCTATTTTTTGATTTGACTTACGCCCTATTTAAGTCAAAGCCTATGCCAAAGATCTAAGGCCTGACGTATATGACAAACTGTCACCCTCTCTATTGCTTACCCCGACACTCCGATACCTATCTATATATAGGACGCAGCCCCACCGTGAGAGCATCTCTCGCGGTAGGGCTGTCGTCGAGGGGGTAGACTCCCTACGGATACCTACTAGAAGTGGAACTCAATGCCGAGGAGGAGATTAGCAGGCGAGAAGGATAGGCCAAAGCCTGAGGAACTCGTTCCCTCTCCCCCGGAGAAGGCAAACTTATTACGATAGCCGAGGAAGCCCCAGTACATATTCAGGTGAATAAGGCGAGATAGCTCTAGGCTCATCCCTGGGCGTACCCCGATCTCGAAGCCGGTCGTCCCACCGCCAGAGCTGACACCCAGTCCACCCTCTAGGTAGAAGTGCAGTGGATTGGTATGTGCAAAGTAGTAGCGGGCAAAGGGACGTAGGAGGAAGTAGGTCGTAGAGGCTCCCTGCTGCGATTGGTTCTGCAGCGAGAGGTTAGCACCGAAGCCTAGATCCTCGTTGAGGAGGTACATGAGGCCAGGGGATACGGCGATGGATGTGGTCTTGGCATCTTCGTTGCGCCAGAAGGAGAAGTTCCCCCCGAGGACGAAGCGCCTAGAGTCCCCATAGCTGGGGGCGGGTGCGGAGGTGGCACGCCCTGCCGTCACGTGGTACTGGGCTAGAGCTGGGACGCTGGTGGCGAGGCCAAGGATGGCGATGAGTGCCATGCCCCACCGGCGGATAGTCTGGTTCATCATAAGTCTTATCTATTAGTCGTTAGTGATCGGAGTCTACTGTACACAAAGGTAGCAAACTTTTTGACTTACAGACTATTTTTGCTCAATATCTACTACAGACGTATGCTAAGATCGACACCGAGCGTCCGAGGAGCCGAGGTCTGCACCATAGCCCCATTGGGCATCGGAGAGGCAGCAGAGAAGATCGTGTAGGAGCGATCTGCCAGATTATTTCCCCAGAGAGCTAGGCTCAGTCGGTCGTAGCTCACCCCGAGACGTGCACGCAGGTTCGTCTGTAGAGGTTCGGAGGTGCTGTTGTCCTCGGTCCAGTAGATCCGGCCAAAGCCCATGCACTCACCCTCACCAAAGAGGCGGAACTTCCCCCCGATATGCTCATTGAAGGAGAGCATCCCACTGAAGGTATGCTGGGGGATGAAGGGGACGAGATTGCCCTTCTTCGCACGGCCCGTCTCCTCGGTGAAGCGGGCGTCCGTCAGGCTATAGCTGGCCTGGGCAGAGAGCGAGCCGAGGAGTCGCTTGCTCGCCGAGAGCTCTACCCCCAGCGTGCGAGATCCGCCTGCATTCCCCACGATACGTCCAGCCCCAGTGCTCACGAAGCGAGTAAGCTGTAGATCACGAACCTGCATGAGGTAGAGCGAGCCCTCCAGTCGGAGCCCCAGCGAGACATCCTCGTAGCGTCCCCCGAGCTCGTAGCTCCAGCTATGCTCAGGGCGATAGGTCGTCCGCTCGGGGAGCGTCGTGGTGTCGAAGGGACGACCGAGGTGCGCCCCAGCGCTGAGGGTATTCTGTGTCTGTGCCTGCACGATGAGGTCAGAGAAGGACTGTTCGTTGAAGCCCCCAGCCTTATGCCCTCGGGTGATCGTCGCATGTAGGGTCAGATGGTCGAGGGGCTGCCACTGTAGAGCGAGCTTTGGGATGAGGTGCCAGTAGTCGCTCTTCTGAGAGCCACGTAGGACGAGGGGCTGTCCAGAGATGATGCTATTGTCCACAGGGTTCTTTAGGGCAAAGTCCTCCAGCCCCTTCACATCATACTCTAGGTCGTGACGCTCGTAGTCTAGACGTAGACCAGCGGTGAGGGTGAAGCCACGGCCGAGGACAAGGGCACTCTCGTGATACAGAGCTACTCCCCAGTCGGGCATAGAGAAGCTATTGAGGTTCACCACATCAGCCCCCCCTGGGCGAGGAACGTACTGATAGGCAGGGATACGGGCAGCGATCTGTGGACTGCGGGCAGCGATCTGTCGCTTCATCTGGGCGATCCCCTGCCCGATCAGTAGGCCTGCCCCACGCGCTGAGTAGGTCACGGGGACGTCAATCTTCTTCGCATCGTAGTAGCCGAAGAGCCCGGCACTCCAGCGGTACTTTGCCCCCTCGCTCGGTAGCCCCTTGAGGATCAACTCCTGCGTGAAGCCGTGCTCCTTCAGTCGCTGGTCTGCCATGAAGAGGCGCATGCTAGAGGCATCCATATCGAGCTGTGCTCGGTCATACAGATACTGGTAGCTCGTAGCGGACTGGAGCTGGAGTGCATCGCTCACACGGTAGCCGACGAGGTAGCGAGCCGTAGCGGCATGTCGCTCATAGGTCTCTGGGGCATCGGCAGCCAGAGGGAGGGGCTTGCGGGTGCGGATGTCCAGCAGACGATAGGGGAAGCCCCCTTGGTTCACGTAGTCACCCTGTAGGCTGAGTGCCATATCTAGGCGGTCGTTGGGGCGGTACTCTAGCTTGGCGAAGCCCGCTACCATACGTAGGCTGTCCTGCTTGGCCTTGGTAGTCTCGTTGTAGAAGTAGCCTTGGCGCATCGAGCCCGAGAGGCCATAGCTGAGCCCGAGCGTCTCACTGAGGCGTAGAGCCTGCTCCACCGAGGCACGCAGATAGCCCTGCGTACCAGCTGTGAGGCGAGCCTCTCCACCAGCTCGGTCAAAAGCCGATCGAGTATAATAGCTGATGATCCCCGACATAGCGTTGCGGCCGTAGAGCGTCCCCTGTGGGCCTCGCAGCACCTCGACACCAGCGATCCCGGGGAGGTCAAGATTGAAGCCCGACTTATTCAGCACGGGTACCCCGTCCAGATACAGCCCGATCGTCTGCCCCGTGCTACGAGCTCCGCTCCCACGGAGGTAGATAGCGGCACTACGCTTGGAGCCGTAGTCGGGGATGAAGAGGCTGGGGACACGACTCGTCAGATCCGTCACACTCTGGATGCGGTACAGCCCGAGCTCCTTGCCGTTGATCCAGGTCAGGCTCACGGGAGCCTTACCCGAGGGGGCAGTCATACGCTGAGGGACGTAGCCACTGATGATCACCTCATCCAGCAGGTGGGTGGCGAGGCTATCCCGCTCCTCCGCAGAGGCGAGGACGGGAGAGGCGAGGGCAAGCAGCCCTGCACAGACAGTCAGGGAAAGGACTCCCCTACGCTTGTCGTTCATTATTGGTAGTAAGCTATTCATTAGTGATAATTTTCTCCTTTGGTTGCACAAAGGTATATTCTCGAGACCTAAGTTTTAACACACATTGGGATTTTACCCGCTTCTGGTCACGAAATAGTACGAATATCCCATTTCATCACCCGACAAAGTACGAAATAGAGCTAAACAGATACCTATAAGGTCTCCTCCTCTGGGTCTATAGAGCCGGGTGAAGTAGATCCTCCCGAGGAAGCAGAGACGCCTCTATAGGAGTGCCCTACGAGACGATACTTAGAGCGAGGTAGTGTACACGCGTGTACACTGTTGTGTACACGTGGGTATATAACAGTGTACACACGTGTATACTCCCCCGCCCTAGATAGTAGGGGTATGCCCACCCAATCTACCCCTAGGGTACGGAGGTTTCTACCCTCGGCCTATGCTCCTCAGCCTCTTGGCTCCCGACCTCTAGGGACGTCTGGTATCAGCTCTCCCCCTACTCGTATCCTCACCCCCTAGTCTCATATATAATAATAGGTACGCGCGCACGAGGTGGCGAGGCGGAGGGGGCAGGCTGAGGGGAAGACGATACCATCATACTCTAGGGAGCAGGATAGAGGGGCACTCCCTAGGCTCAGATACCGATAGCTATGTGATGGGGAGCATGTGGGGTAGTACTCCAAGTCCCCCCGAAGGGCAGGGCGAGGAGGGGGAAATGCCCCACTCACTCTGGATCGGTGCGGTGCAACGGAAAATATCGGTTATCTTTGCCTGAGACTTAGTTTCTATCGCCTCCGCCCCCTAGGTGCAGATGGAGGTATGCAGAGCTATCAACTGTACACATTACATATATACCTAGATCAATGGAAAAGATCCAAGGGCTCCTCGTAGCCCCCTTTACCCCCTTCTCCCCAGACGGCGAGGTAAACTATGAGCCGATCGCTCGCTATGCAGCTATGCTTCACAAGAATGGACTCAAGGGTGTCTTCATCAACGGCTCCTCGGGCGAGGGCTATATGCTGAGCGATGAAGAGCGGATGCGCCTAGCGGAGCGTTGGGTGGAGGTCGCTCCCCGAGACTTCAAGGTCATCGTACACGTGGGGAGCACCTGCGTACGCTCCTCCCGCCAGCTCGCTGAGCACGCTGCTAAGATCGGGGCTTGGGGTATCGGGGCTATGGCCTCTCCCTTCCCCAAGGTAGGACGTGTGGAGGAGCTGGTGAAGTACTGCGAGGAGATCGCAGCGGGTGCCCCCTCCCTACCCTTCTACTACTATCACATCCCCGTCTTCAACGGCGCTTACCTTCCCATGGTCGAGTTCCTAGAGGCTGTCGATGGGCGTATCCCCAACTTCGCTGGGATCAAGTACACCTATGAAAGCCTCTACGAATACAACCAGTGCAAGCTCTACAAGGGCGGGAAGTACGACCTCCTTCACGGGCAGGACGAGACCCTACTAGCAGGACTAGCTGCCTGCGACGTGCAGGGAGGCATCAGCGGTACAGCCAACTACTGCGGTAATGTCCTCGTGGGGGTCATCAAGGCCTTCCGTGCGGGAGACCTCGAGCGGGCTCGTGAGCTACAGAATTACAACCAAGAGGTGATCAACGTCATCTGTCGCTACCGTGGCAATATCGTCGGTGGTAAGCGCATCATGAAGCTCATGGGACTAGATCTGGGGCCGAACCGTACCCCATTCCGCAACATGACCGCCGACGAAGAAGCACAGATGAAGAAGGAGCTGGAGGCGATCAACTTCTTTGCTCAGGGTAATACCTTCTGATATGGAACACATCAAGAGCTATCTCACCTACTGGCGAGACCGATACCGTGAAGACCTAACGACGGATATACTGCCCTTCTGGCTGGAGCATGGCCTCGACCGGAAGCACGGCGGTATCTACACCTGCCTCGACCGAGAGGGCAAGCTGATGGACACGACTAAGAGCGTGTGGTTTCAGGGGCGCTTTGCCTTCATCGCCTCGTTTGCCTACAACCAGATCGAGCGCCGTCCCGAGTGGCTGGAGGCGGCACGCCTTGCGATCGAGTTCATCGAGCGTCACTGCTTCGACGAGGATGGACGGATGTACTTCGAGGTGACTGAGCGGGGACTCCCCCTGCGTAAGCGCCGCTACGTCTTCAGCGAGACCTTCGCTGCCATCGCCTTCAGCGAGTACGCCCTCGCCACAGGGGATACCGCCTATGCAGCTAAGGCGCTAGGACTCTTCCGAGACATCCAGCGCTTCCTCTCCACCCCGGGCTTCCTGCCTCCGAAGTACACAGAGTACCTCAAGGCCGAGGGGCACTCCATCGTGATGATCCTCATCAATACGGCCAGCCGCATCCGTGCTGCTATGCCAGACCCACTGCTGGACGAGCAGATAGAGCGATCGATACGAGCCCTAGAGGCACACTTCATCCATCCCGAGTACAAGGCGCTCCTCGAGATGGTAGGGTCCAACGGGGAGTTCATAGACACGCTCCAGGGGAGACTCATCAACCCAGGGCACTGCATCGAGACCGCCTGGTTCCTCCTAGAGGAAGCCAAGGCACGAGGGGGCGACAAGCACCTGATCGGACTTGGCAAGAAGATCCTCGACTGGTCGTGGGCATGGGGCTGGGACGAGGAATACGGGGGCATCATCAACTTCCGTGACTGCAAGGGCTTCCCGTGTCAGGACTATGCTCAGGACATGAAGTTCTGGTGGCCCCAGACAGAGGCTATCATCGCCACCCTCTACGCCTACCAGATGACCCGAGACGAGCGCTATCTGAAGCTCCACCGCCAGATCAGCGACTGGACCTACGCCCACTTCCCAGACCCCGTCCACGGAGAGTGGTACGGTTACCTCCACCGAGACGGCTCTGTGGCACAGAATGCCAAGGGCAACCTCTTCAAAGGCCCCTTCCACATCCCACGTATGATGATCAAGGGCTACCAGCTCTGTCAGGAGCTCCTACAGCAGATCGACTAGTCTCCGCTAGGTCTCCTTCCCACCTCTCAGCACTCCCGCTATGTCTTCACGGAGTGGCACCACCCTATCCACCCCACCCCTATGGTACCCCTACGGCACTTCTGGGGAGGGGATGAGGGAGCGGTACCCCCTGATGATCTAGCGGGAGTGCTGCATCCTTCCCCCCTACACTCCTCCCTAGCCTTGTCCTCTCGGCTCTGGGGGGATCTCACTACAGCATAACACGCTACAAACCACTAATCCAAGCTTATGAGTATGAAAAGTACACTACTCATCCTCCTAGCTCTGTGCCTGAGCTTACCCGCCCGGGCACAGGGACGTCTCCTCACGGGTCTGATCCAGGATACGTCACAGACCCCGATCGCTGGAGCCAGCATCCGCGAGGAAGGTACCTCGCACGGCTGTCTAAGCGATAACCAAGGAAGATTCCGCCTCCAGCTACGGGGCGCTCAGGCAAAGATCACCGTCTCCTGCGTCGGCTTCGTCTCACAGACGATCAGTATCGATCGGCAGCGTCCCTCCGACCCCCTCGTCGTGACGCTACTCGAGGATACCAAGCTCCTCGGTGACGTCGTCGTCACAGCCTACGGCGCACAGCAGCTGCGAGGCAAGATAACGACCTCCATCTCCTCTGTCCGCAACGAGACGCTTGCCAAGGGGCTCTTCTCCAACCCCGCCCAGGCACTCTCCGGTGCCGTCTCTGGCCTACGTGTGCTACAGCTCTCTGGGAGTCCTGGGGCTACCCCTAGTATGATCCTACGTGGAGGTACGAGCCTCACAGGCGAGGGCTCTCCCCTCGTCGTCATCGATGGTCAGGTGCGGAGTGACCTCAGTGACATCAACCCCGAGGACATCGAGCAGATGCAGGTGATGAAGGACGCTGGTGCAACTGCTATCTATGGAGCCCGTGCCAACAACGGCGTACTGCTGATCACCACCAAGCGAGGCAAAACAGGCTATAGTGAGATTCGCTTCAAGGCCAAGGTAAGCGCCAACGTCCACCACGACCTCTACGAATACCTAGGAGCGGAGGACTATATCCGACTACAGCGCATCGCTACACGGGACAATGCCCAGATATACAAGAATAGCGCAGGGGACTACGTAGGCTTCGGCGATATGTCTCCCCTGACGAGCAACGTAGGCTTCGGTACAGGACACTCTTACTACGACCCTCAGGGTCAGCCCTACGATGGTAATAAGTCCCCCGAGGGGCTCTACGGACTCTACGAGTACGAAGACCGGCTCAAGCATCTACTAGACAAGGGCTGGAAGACCATGACTGACCCCGTGACCGGCAAGAAGCTTATCTACTCGGAGTTCTCTCTACGCAAGGAGAATATCCGCGAGGTCGCTCTACGTCAGGACTACAACCTGAGCTTCACTGGGGGCAATGACCGAGGGAACTACTATGCCAACCTCGGCTATAACCACAGCGAAGGGAATGCCCTCATAGACTGGTACAAGCGTGTGAGCCTAATGCTCAATGCCGACTACAAGATCCGTCCTTGGCTCACGACCAAGAGCAGTGTCTCCTTCTCCCGTGCAGCCTGGGACAAGCTCCCCAATGGAGAGAATGCAGATGCCGACTACTTCGGACGTATGTCCAGCGTACCACCGACCTTCAGGGGCTATAATGACAAGGGCGAACGTCTCATTGGTCTCGGTGAGAAGGAGCTGAACTGGAGGCTCATCAAGGATGCCTTTGTCAATGACCACAAGACCAATAAGCTCAGCCTAAACCAAAGCTTCGTCTTCGGTATCCTCTCTGGCCTAGATCTCAAGGTGAGCGGACTCTGGTTCTTCCGTCAGACTTGGCGTGAAGACTTCGAGAAGGACCACCTAATCGCTCCTGGACTCTACAACCGCACCCGCAAGAGCACAGCCTCGGCCTTCGAGACCCTCGACCAGACGTACAATGCTGTCCTGAACTATCAGGGCAGGCTCCACGGACACCATATCAATGCACTCGTAGGAACGGAGTACTACGACAGCTATACCAAGGTACTCTCTGCCTCAGGTGAGGGCGCACAGTCGGATGACTTTGGCTCACTCAGCTACACCAGTGACGAGAAGGGCATGCGCAAGACCAGCACAGCACATACTCGGGAGCGTATCCTCTCCTACTTCGGACAGGTCAATTATGACTACGCTGACCGCTACCTCCTCTCTCTTGTCAGTCGCTACGATGGCTACTCTAGGCTGATAGAGCATCGCTGGAGTTTCTTCCCCGGTATCTCGGGGGGATGGGTCTTCACACGTGAACCCTTCTTCAAGTCACTAGGTCTATCCGATGTCCTAAGCTTCGGTAAGCTACGTGTCAGCTACGGGAGCAACGGGAATGTGTCGGGCATCGGCCCCTACTCTCTACGTGGCTCTTACAACCTCTCCCGCTATGGAGGCAAGGTAGGTATCGGGCTCTCCCAGATCCCTAATCCCTATCTGCTCTGGGAGAAGACCAATACCTTCGAGGTAGGGGGTGACTTCGGCCTTTGGGACAATCGTCTGACGCTGAACCTCACCTACTACAACCGCATCACCTCCGACCAGATAGCCGACATCACCCTACCCTCTCACACGGGGATCAACCAGCATCAGACCAACAACGGCCAGCTACGTAACCGTGGCTTCGAGCTCGACCTCTCGGCTAAGATCCTTACCGCAGGAGACTGGAGGTGGACCGTGAACTTCAACGCTGGAGTCAATAAGAACACCATCCTCAAGCTCCCCTATAATGGCCTAGAGCGCAACCGTCAGGATGCTATCCAGGTCTACAGTGGCAAGGGCAATGAGAAGACTTGGGTCGGAGGATTACAGGAGGGGCAATCCCCCGGGGACATCTATGCCTTCCAAGCGGATGGTCTATATCGCAGCCCCGACGAGATCCCAGGCAATCTCATCGATAAGATGCCTGCTCGTCCCCTCTATGGGCCTAAGGCTTGGGAGGCACTCAGCCAAATGGAGCGTGACCTAGGCATAGCCTTCCCCATACAGCCAGGTGATGTACGCTGGCGAGACGTCAATGGGGATGGAGTCATCGACCAGTTCGACCAAGTAAAGGTTGGGAACAAGAACCCTTGGCTTACTGGAGGGCTCTCCACCGAGCTAAGCTATCGTGGACTCAGTCTCAGCATACGTATGGACTATGCCGTAGGGCATCATGTCACCGACTACCGCACACCCGAGATCATGGGGAACGCTCGTGAGGGGGCTAACACCATCACGCTAGCTCGTGACCACACCTACAGCGAGTCCAACCGCCAGGCTAAGTATCCTCGTTATCTACCGATGGATATAGTAGGGAAGTTCAACTATAATCGACCCTCTTCGATGTTCATCTATCGAGGTGATTACCTTGCTCTGCGTGAGATCTCGCTCAGCTACCAGCTCCCCAAGGCCTGGACGAAGCGCCTCTCGATGAATGGCCTAGAGCTATACTTCACGGCACAGAACCTCGGCTACCTCACCGCTGCCAAGTACGTCTACTCCCCTGAGCCCGGTGCTAGTGGCTGGGGTGGATATGCTCTGCCCCGTGTCTTCATGTTCGGCCTTAATGTAGGACTCTAATCAATGACTGCAATGAACAAGCATATACAAGCCACCCTCCTTGGCCTCCTGCTCCTCCTAGGTCTCTCGACCTCTTCGTGTAAAGGTCTACTGGATCTCCCACCTATCGACCACCACTCCGAGGGTAGCTTCTGGACGAGCAAGGCTCAGGTAGAGGCCAACCTCATAGCCCTACACAGCGACCTCAGAGGGCGATATAGTGTGATACGTGCCTTCGGTGAGCTACGAGCAGGCACGATGAAGGTAGGTACCGCCGCTACGGGCGAGCAGCTACAGCAGCCTGAGCTCAAGCGCAACCTCCTCAGTGCCGAGCGGGTAAGCATCGAGGACTGGGGTGGGCTCTACTCCTGTATCCTACGTGTCAATCTCTTCATCAAGAAGGTCTCCGACGACTGCCCCTTCCTCTCCGAAGACGAACGTCGTCTACTGCTCGGCAAGGGATATGGTCTACGTGCCTACTACTACTTCCTGCTCTATCGTGCCTATGGAGGTGTCCCCCTAGAAACGGAGCCCGTAGTAGCGACCAAGCCCGTAGGCTCTACCGACCACTATTACAAGGCTCGCTCCACGGCACAGCAGACCCTCGAGCTCATTCGTCAGGACATCGACCGCTCCGAGACGCTCCTTGCCTCCTCGGCCTATGAGGGGAGTAAGATGGAGTGGACGCTTGGTGCGACGAAGATGCTCAAGGCCGAGATCTACCTCTGGTCTGCCAAGGTCACCACAGGAGACCATACCGCTACGGGTGCTACTGACCTCGCCATAGCTCGTCGTACCCTAGAGGAACTGATCAATAGTAATAAGTACCAACTGGAGTCCAACTTCGCCTCCATCTTTAACCCCACCAAGCGAGGGGGAGATGAAGTGATCCTAGCCCTCTACTTCGATCGTAATGAGGCTACGAATGACTATCGGGAATACCTCTACAACCAGATCCGCTTCGCAGGGGCAGCCCGAGACCTAAGTGGCGACCTCCTACCCGATGATCCCCTGAATATCCAGGGCACGGGACGACTCTTCAACGAGTATAAGTATTCCCTCGTCAAGAGCTTCGATGAGACGGACACACGTCGTGCGGCTACCTTCTTTGAGTTCCAGGCTGGACGTAAGGCTCCCTACCGTCTAGGCTCGGTGATGAAGAAGTACATCGGGCGCACTTACCCCGATGGCAAGCATATCTACGATAGTCAGATCATCCTCTATCGCTATGCTGATGCCCTGCTGATGCTCGCTGAGGTCAAGAACGCTCTAGGCGAAGACCCTTCAGTGGAGATCAATGCCGTACGTCAGCGTGCCTATGGGGCTGCCTTCACGGGACACGAGTATACCCATACTACGGCAGAGGCCGCTGAGCTCGCTATCCTACAGGAGCGGACGAAGGAGTTCGTGGGTGAGTACAAGCGTTTCTTTGACCTCATCCGCCTGCAGGATGGAGCCAAGAAGCCCCTCATCTTCTCGGTCGAGGCCAACTACCCCGACAACCCAAGTCTACCTAAGGCCTCCACGCCTGTGCTCTCCGAGAGTGAAGCCTACAAGGTCCTCTGGCCTATCGATCGTGAGGTACTGAGCCAAGACCCCAAGATCAAGCAGACTCCGGGCTACTAAGTCCTCCCCGAGACCCTCTCCCTCCCCGATATAGATACTGGGGCTAAGGAACGCCGATGTTCCTTAGCCCCAGTATCTATATCTGTCTCTATCTCCCCGCTATCTCGTCCCCGTATCTATCCGTCTCGCTCCGCTAGGTCTCTGATCGCTTCGTCTCTATGAGGAGAGGCTCTCCCCTCAGGGTGTATTACCTCGGCATCACCCCAGACTGTGCCGTCCAGTAGTGCTTGAGGTCACGTGTGATCTTCGCTAGGGTCTCGCTAGTCATCAGCCCGGGTGTCGTCGCCCGAGCCACAGCGATACGCCCTAGACGCTCTATGGCCAGTAGAGCTAGACGGTAGAGATTGGGGTGAAGCCGTCCCGTGATCTTGACTTGGGCAAGTGCCGAGGCGATGATCACCTGGTCGGTACGCTGGAGCTGACGCAGGGCTGGCTTCCCTGCTATCTCAGCCTCGCTCTGCCCCTGGAGCTCCTCGATAGTCTCTCCATGGGGTGGGTGGAAGGGGAGGTGATAGAGTCGGTGCAGGAGCTGCTGGGGGAAGTCCCCGAGCTCCGCATGAGGTCTCCGACGAAGCAGATCCGATAGTTCCCACAGAGCATCGATCCCCTCATCGCTACCGAAGGGGGCGGCCTCTGCTATGCTGGAGTAATAGAATGGCTCCGTGAAGTATGCTCTGAACGTCGGGTGGCTGGTCAAGGGATGTAGACCCATCGAGTCGTCATCATAGTAGTACTGGCCCATCGGGTCGAAGCCGTGGAGGTCTGTATAGCCCTTCTGTGTTTTTATGTCCACGAGTTCGCTGGCTTGAGCTAGGCATGTTTGTTCATCTGGGAATTCCCTTAACCCATAGCGACCCGAGGTGCCCGTTTTCCCCCAATTTATCATGAAGTCGGACCCAAGAGTCTCTATGCGCCAGAACTTATCGGACTTATCATCCGCTAAACGCATTACCCTGATCATCTCTGTACAAACTAGTTTATAGTTAGTCACCGAGGTACCACGATCGCACCTCCGTGAGCATGATATAATGATACCATACTATGTGTAGTAGTCGTACAAATATAACGAATTATCACAGAAAATAGCACTACCCGAGATATTTTCCATGATAATCCTTGTGGCCAGCCGGCTCGTGAGCTAGGCGCTACTGGCCGAAACGCGCTATGATGGCCTCCTGGAGCATAGGGCGATAGTCAGGGTGGGCAATACCAGCCAGCGCTATGGCTCGCTCCCGTAGGCTCAGCCCCCTCAGGCGGACAGCCCCGTACTCGGTGGCGACGTAGTCCACATCGTTGCGACTGGTCGTGACGGTAGCCCCTGCCGATAGGGTCGGGACGATACGGGAGCGTGTGCCCCCCTTGGTCGTCGAGGTGAAGGCGAGGATGGAGCGTCCGTTCTTCGAGCGTTTCACTCCACGGAGGTAGTCCACCTGCCCTCCCGTGCCACTGAACTGCTCGAGGCCGAGGGCTTCGGAGGCGACCTGACCACAGAGATCGATCTCCAGACACGAGTTGATGGAGACCATGTTGTCGTTTTGCCCGACGACGTAGGGGTCGTTCATGTGATCTACAGGATACATCTCGATCATCTCATTGCCATCGACGAACTCATACAGCTCGCGAGAGCCCATGATGATGGAGCTGGTGACCTTATGCGGGTGGAGCGTCTTCCTCGCCCCCGTGATATTGCCCGAGCGGATCATGTGCATGACCCCGTCGGTGAACATCTCAGTGTGTAGTCCCAGATCTCGCCGATCCCCGAGGCACTGCAGGACAGCGTCGGGGATCGCTCCGATCCCGATCTGCAGGGTATCGCCGTCATTGATGAGCTCCGCACAGATCTCCCCGATCCGCTGCTCCACGGGGCCAATCTTGGCTGTAGGGATCTCGACAAGCGGCTCATCGGTAGGGACTATATAGTCCAGTTTCGTGACGTGGATGAGGTTGTCCCCGCCGATGAAGGGCATCTGCTTATTCACCTCAGCGATGACGATCGGGGCGATCTCGGCAGCACACTTGGTATAGTCGCAGGAGACCCCAAAGGAGCAGTACCCCTGCTCATTAGGCGGGCTGACCTGTACGATGGCTACGTCTACGGGGAAGTCCCCCGAGCGCAGTAGCCAGGGCACCTCGTGGAAGTAGCAGGGGAGGAAGTCTACCCGTCGGTCTGCATAGGCAGGACGGCTATTCTTGTCAAGGAAGTTAAGGACAGGGTGTAGGCGTCCCTTCATCTCGGGGCGTAGGTGCCAAGGCTCACCGAAGTAGAGCATGTGGAAGACCTTGAGGTGGGTGTATCGCTCTCGCTCATCATACAGAGCCTTAGCTATCTGGACGGGGGCTGCGACAGCGTGCCCGAAGACTAGGTAATCACCGCTCTTGATGGCGGCACGTACAGCCTCGTGGGCCGTGGTGGTGTGGCTCGCAAAGTGTTCTTGCCAGTTCGTGCTCATATATGTATACAAGCTATAAGTCGCTAATCATTCAAGCTCGAGAGGCTGGGACGGCGCTCTCGTGGGGTGCATGGTGCTCCACGAGTATCTCTCGTTGCAAATATAGCAAGTATTCGGAAGATGCCAATACTCCGAGAGCCACACCCCTAGCTCCCCTGCTCCCGAAGGGCTAAGTGCCGCTCTCAGACACCCCTCGTAGGTAGCACCTGGGGAGGCGACTCGCCCCCTCAAGCTGAGTCGCCCCTCGCCCTCCCACGCAGTAGATACCACGAGCCTCGGAGAATGATAATCTTCCCACTCTCCTCCCCGCCTATCGTCCGCCGCTTGGCCTCTGTGAGAGGCTAGGGGCCCCTCGGAGAGAGCCCCCTCGGCCTCTCGGTAAGAGCGGAGGAGTGTACACACGTGTACACAAGAGTATACACGCGTGTACACAAGAGTGTACACGTGGGTACACAGAGACCCACTCGAGACACCCTCAAATGCAGGGGTATCGAGCATGCTCCCGTCCCTTCGGCGAAGGGGTTTCTGTGGGGGGATAATATCCTCTCTCCTCGGGGCATTATATATTCCCCCCCCTTGCTTACGTTCTTATCCGAGAGGATAGTCGCTGAGAGTGGCTCTGGGCAGTAGGTGATGTGAGGGAAGAGATGCCAAGGAGAGCGACAGGAGGGGGTAGGTGAGCCGTATAGATAGCTCACAAAACGAACTGATACTGTGCGTATAGTGCCTTTTTTGTATCTTTGTGTGAAACCCCATATGGGGTCTCATGCAGATAGGGACACAGGGAGGACTGGGAGAGGGCCTAAGGGTCTCCCCTCCTCTGGGTACCACCTATCCCACTAGGTACAGATAGAGAATAAAATAATGGATATGAAGTCTTTAGAACTAGACCTTTCAGGGATTCGCTCGCTCGTCTCCGACCAGGAGCTACAGGCGTGGCAGACCAAGAGTGATGCATATGTAGCCCAGCTCCATGCGGGCACTGGACAGGGGAGCGACTTCCTCGGATGGATCGATCTACCTGCGAAGATTACCGACCAAGACTTCACAGCGATAGAGGCTGCAGCCCGTAGCCTGCAGGAGCGCTGTGACTACGTCGTGAGTATCGGTATCGGAGGTAGCTACCTCGGTGCCCGTGCCGTGATCGAGGCTCTGACCCCGACCTTCGCAGCCTACCGTAAGGAGCACAGCGCACCTCAGGTGATCTTCGCTGGGCACAACATCGGTGAGGATTACCTGAGTGAGCTCGTAGACTTCCTCTCGGACAAGCGGTTCGGGATCATCAATATCTCCAAGAGCGGGACGACGACGGAGCCCGCTATCGCCTTCCGCATCCTCAAGGGTCTGCTCGAGCAGCAGGTCGGCCGTGAGGGCGCCCGTGAGCGTATCATCGCTGTGACGGACCGGGCACGTGGTGCTCTACGTACGCTAGCGGACAAGGAGGGCTACCAGACCTTCGTGATCCCCGACGACATCGGGGGACGCTTCTCCGTACTGACCCCAGTAGGGCTACTGCCGATCGCCGTAGCAGGCTTCGACATACGAGAGCTCGTACGTGGTGCTCGGGAGATGAAGGCGCAGGTAGACGAGGGAGTCCCCTTCGCAGAGAACCTCTCCGCCCTCTATGCTGCAGCACGCAACAGCCTCTACCAGCATGGCAAGAAGATCGAGATCCTCGGCAACTTCCATCCCAAGCTCCACTACATCGGCGAATGGTGGAAGCAGCTCTACGGTGAGAGCGAGGGCAAGGAGCACAAGGGGATCTTCAACGCAGCCGTAGACTTCACCGCCGACCTACACTCCATGGGACAGTGGATACAGGAGGGCGAGCGTACGATCTTCGAGACGATCATCAGCATCGCCACCCCAGATAGAGAGCTCCGCATCGCCTCGGACGCTGACAACCTAGACGGACTGAACTACCTAGCAGGCAAGCGTGTCGATGAGGTCAATAAGATGGCCGAGCTCGGCACCCGTATGGCACACGTCGACGGCGGTGTCCCCAATATCCGCATCACCCTACCCCAGCTGAACGCCTACTATATCGGTCAGCTCTTCTACTTCTTCGAGAAGGCCGTCGGTATCAGTGGCTACATGCTCGGGGTCAATCCCTTCAACCAGCCCGGTGTGGAGGCCTACAAGAAGAACATGTTTGCCCTGCTGGAGAAGCCCGGCTTCGAGGAGGCCACGCAGGCGATCAAGTCACGTCTATAACCCCCCTATATGGAATACAATAATCAACTACCCCCCATCACTATGCCGGAGTACGGGCGCAACATCCAGCGGATGGTCGCCCACTGTCGCACCATAGAGGATCGGGAGGAGCGTAACCGCTGCGCACGCACCATCATCCGTGCTATGGAGGCGATCGTACCCGAGAAGGGTGCCGCCCTCGACAAGGAGACGATCTACTGGGATCATCTAGCGATCATGGCGGACTTCGAGCTGGATGTAGACTATCCCGCTGGGACGATCACCCGCGAGGAGATCACGCTCAAGACGGAGAAGCCCGAGTATCCAGGTCACCTCATCCAGTACCGCTACTACGGACACTTCATCGTCGGGATGATCCGCAAGGTCTGCGAGATGGAGATGGGTCCCGAGCGCTCAGCCGCAGAGTACTTCGTCGCTATGCAGATGAAGCGAGACTACATGACCTGGAACCAGGAGACGGTCGAGGACATCAAGATCTTCAAGGATCTCTTTGAGCTCTCCGATGGCCAGATCCTGCTCACCCCAGAGAACTGCAAGCTCAACATCAACCCCAACACCATCGACAAGCCCGGCAAGCTACAGAAGCCCATCAATAGCAAGAAGGCAAAGAAGAAGTAACCCCCGTCCCCTATACACCATGGCATCCTATGTTATCGAAGGTGGCTACAGCCTAGAGGGCAGTATCCGCCCCCAGGGAGCAAAGAACGAAGCGCTCCAGATCATCTCCTCTGTCCTACTGACCCCAGAGGTAGTCACGATCCACAATATCCCCAACATTCTGGACGTGAACAACCTCATCGACCTACTACGTCAGGTCGGCGTCAAGGTCACGAAGCTCAACGAACAGGGGAGCTACACCTTCCAGGCTGATGAGGTCAATATCGACTACCTGCACAGCGAGGAGTTCCTCGGTAGAGCCCGAGCCCTGCGTGGCTCGATCCTCATGGCTGGGGCACTACTGGGTCGCTTCGGCTACGCTATCTTCCCCAAGCCCGGGGGGGACAAGATCGGGCGCCGTCGCCTAGATACACACCTGATAGGATTCCAAGAGCTAGGGGCTAGCTGCGTCTATGATGCTACGAAGCAGAGCTACATCCTAGAGGCTCGACAGCTCCAGGGAAAGTACATGCTCCTCGACGAAGCCTCCGTCACCGGGACAGCCAATATCCTCATGGCTGCTGTGCTAGCCGAGGGCGTCACGACGATCTACAACGCAGCCTGCGAGCCCTACCTCCAGCAGCTCTCCAAGCTCCTCGTACGCATGGGAGCTCATATCGAGGGTATCGGCTCCAACCGCCTCACCATTGAGGGGGTACAGTCCCTCCACGGTGCTGAGCATACGATGCTCCCCGATATGATCGAGATCGGGAGCTTCATCGGGATGGCAGCGATGACGAATTCGCACCTGCGCATACAGGATGTCAGCATCCCTGACCTCGGGATCATCCCGCAGGCCTTCCGCCGGCTCGGGATCACGATCCTGGAGGAGGGTGATGACCTCATCATCCCTCACCACCCCGACGGCTATGAGATAGACACCTTCATGGATGGGTCGATCCTCACCATAGCCGACGCCCCATGGCCCGGGCTGACGCCAGACCTACTGAGCGTCTTCCTCGTCACAGCGACACAGGCTAAGGGGAGTGTGCTCATCCACCAGAAGATGTTCGAGAGTCGCCTCTTCTTCGTCGATAAGCTCATCGACATGGGCGCACAGATCATGCTGTGCGATCCACACCGAGCCGTCGTCATCGGGCTCGGGGGACGACACCAGCTACGCGCCTCCACGATGGTCTCGCCAGACATCCGTGCGGGGATAGCACTACTCATAGCAGCGATGAGCGCTAGTGGCACTAGCGTCATCAACAATATCGAGCAGATCGACCGAGGCTATCAGGACATAGCTGGGCGACTAAACGCCCTCGGAGCCCGTATCTCTCGCCTCTAACCCTATGCTCCACAAAGAAGACTTCGAGCATATCGGCACGCTAGGTCGTGCACATGGTATCCAGGGGGAGGTAGCCGCCAAGCTCTCCGTAGACCTCTCGGGGCTATGGGAGCAGGGGGAGGCTACCTCCCTCTTCCTCATGCTCGAGGAACGGGGACTACTGATCCCCTATCGTGTACTAGGGCTCCGAAGCAAGGGGGGGGACATCGACCTACTGACCTTCTCAGGCATCACGACCAAGGAGGCTGCTGACCAGCTCTCGGGGCGTAGTGTCTGGCTCGACAAGGCCTACCTAGAGGACGAGGAAGCGGGTGATCTGATCGACCTCCACCACTTCGTCGGCTACGAGCTCTACGATGCCCAGCAGGGGACCCTCGTCGGAGCGATCACCGCCCTAGACGATACGACCCTCAATACGCTACTACGTGTAGAGCCCCCGTCAGGTGGCGAGCTCGTAGTACCGATAGCAGACGAACTGATCGAGCACGTCGAGGTCGGGGCTCACCGTCTCTATCTATTCATTCCTGATGGGCTACTAGAGCTATAGGGAGCGGGCGATGCACCGTCCCTGTGGTATTAGAGCTGGCTCAGATGGTTATTTATTCGAACACTCATGCACAAGTACTCTGCCCCCCACGTCCCAGACGAAGACCTCCTCTTCGCAGGTCAGTCTGTCTTCAAGCACAAGTCCGCAGCGCTTCTCTCTCTCCCACAGCTCCGCAGGCTCTCTCCAGACGATAGAGTATGCCTGCAGACGGAAGGCAACTATTACCTACTCTTCCTCCTAGAGGGGCGGGCAGAGCTACGGCTCAATACCCAGTACCCCACGACCCTCACAGAGGCTGGGGAGATGGTCTTCGTCCCTATGGGCTCCGTCGTGGAGGTCACGGCGACTGAGCCACTGGAGTATCTCACCTTTCACTTCCTCCCCAGCGTACACCTCTGTGCACGACAGTGCCCCGAGCGCCCCGTCCAGCACTTCAGCTCGGCAGCGGTGAAGGCCGTGGAGCCGTACCTGACACGTCTCCCCTTCTCCCCCGGGATCACCTACTGGACACGCTCGATCACCGAGTACCTCCAGTACTCTTTGTCTGACCTGAGGCTCTTCGATGTGAAGCTCCAGGAGCTCTTCCTCCTGCTGAGGATGAACTATGCCCGGCGCATGCAGGAGGAGTTCCTGCGCTTCTTCCACTGTCGGCGTGTAGGCTTCAGCTGTCAGGTCTTCAAGCATCACCTGAGCTGTCGTACGGTAGATGATCTGGCTATGGCTATGGGGGTATCGCCCTCGGCGCTGGCTCGTCTATTCGACGATGAGTTCGGCATCCCGCCGATGAAGTGGCTCCTACAGCAGCGGGCACGGCACGTCTACAAGGATCTTATCGATAGCGATCTATCACTGACGGAGATCGCAGAGCGGTATTACTTCTCCTCGGCAGGCTACCTCTCGGCCTTCTGCCGTCGTGTCTTCGGGCTCTCCCCGATCAAGATACGACGAGGGGATCTCAGTAGTGTCGGGGGCGAAGGGATAGAGCCTGAGGGAGAGGAAGGAGAGGGCTTAGAGGAGACGAAGGAGGCCTAGAGTGATAGATCCACGAAGGGAGCTCATGCTGCTACTCGGCTGGATACCCGTGTCTCTACTCGGGATCTCGCTACTGAGCATCCTAGCCATCCACCTTGTCCTGCCCCTACTCTCCGGGGCTACAATCCTCGTCCCCCTACTACGCCTCTGCCAGTATGCAGTGCCTGCGCTGGGTATGTTCCTCCTGCCCGTGTACCTCTTCCCAGAGGGGCGGAGGGCACGTAGCCTCCTACGCCAACCTCTCTTCCCAGAGGGCTGGAGCAGGAGGCAGATCATACGATGCCTCCTAGTCTGTGCTGTGGGCTATCTCCTTTGCAATATGCTGACAGACCTCATGACGGACTTCGCTGAGCGGATCGGTGTAGAGGCTGTGGACCGAGTAGAGCTGACGGTACGGGAGGAGCTACAGCGTCACCATGGCACACTAGTCTACTATTGGATCGCCTTCGCACTCATCCCTGCGGTCGTTGAGGAGCTCTTCTTCCGTGGGATGCTCCAGCCCCTACTGATCCGAAGCCTACCTATCCCCACCTATGCCTCCATCGGGATTGCCTCGGGGATCTTTGCCCTGATGCACCTCTCCTGGATTGGGTTCCTAGGGCGTATTATCCTAGGCTTCCTCCTAGGCTACTTGGCTCACGAGCTACGGAGTCTACGCCTGCCGATCCTCTTTCACCTGACGAACAACACACTCGCTCTGGCCCTCATCGCCTTTGACCTCTAGGGACTGAGCATTCATTTCTATCCCTTCAGATCCCTCTCCATACCGAGTCACTCCACGGGACGACTAGGCGTACGCCAGAGCCCATGGGTGAAGTCAGGGATCTCCACAGGTCGTCGCTCGCCCTCGGAGCGAGCACTTAGTTCAATGACCGAAGACCACAGCGCCGCATCATAGACGGTTAGGTCGAGAGGAAGCCCTCGGTGCAGGCAATGGATGAGCCGCGCATCCATCACATAGTTCATCACATTCTCCACTCCCTTGGCCTTGCCCTCTTGTATCCAGGGCTCTAGGGGAGAGCAAGCCTCTCGGGCTAGGTAATCCTCCACCTCACCACCGCTCAAAGCCTCGCTCCAGCCTCGTAGCTGGAGGGTAGGGATGGGATATTTGCAGAGGAAGCCCCCACTCCCAGAGAGAGACTGAATCCGAGAATAGGGACGAGGAGTACATAGATCTAGGTGGAGCGAGGCGGTACGCCCCAGCTCAGTACGTAGTAGGATCGTGCTGACTCGCTCCGAGAGTGGAGCCTCAGGATCCGAGGAGATCGCATAAAGCTCGGTGAAGCGATCACCATGATGAATATCTAGGAGCTGTGCCAGAGGCCCTATCCCATGAGTCGGATAGGCATTACCCGCAGCGAAGGGATAGCCCTCGTCCATCCAGCCTAGCAGGGGGATCTCTCCCTGACCTAGGGCACTCAGGCTATGCAGGTCATGGATGTAGCCACCCGAGCAGTGCTTGATACGCCCTAGCCGTCCCTCTGCTATCAGAGCTAACGTACGTAAGTGAAAGGGATCGAAGCAACAGTTCTCTAGCGGGAAGTAGTGTCGCCCCATGTACTCTGAGGTCTCCACAAGCCTCCAGCAGTCCTCCAGCGTCAGAGCCGCTGGTACCTCGACAGCTACATGCAGCCCCGCCTCCAGAGCCAAGCAAGCTAATGGTACGTGGCTATACCAATCCGTGCAGATGAGCACCAAGTCCACCTCTCCACTATATAGCATCTGGGGGATCTGCTCCCTACTATATCCCTTAGCCTCGGGGCAGCCCAGAGAGCTAAGGAGCATCTGCGCCTCTCGTATGCGCTCGGAATGAATGTCTGATAGGGCGACAATAGTCGCACCCTCTATGTACCTATAGCGCTGTATCGTACGTAGTCCACGCCGACCCAGTCCTATGATACCGAGACGCACGTGGGACAGGGGTGAGTAAGCGGGAGAGAGGGGGTGTTGTTCCTTCACTTCAGTCTGTCTATGAGTATTTTGTGCAAATATACATCATCTTCGGATTAGAATAATTACATTTGCCCCCGAGATAAGACATCCGTACGTCTTACGCCCGATGAGCATACGTCCATAATACAGACTTTATTATACGAGTAACATCAAACTGACGAGAGTATGAAAAACATTCTCATCATCGGATCTACAGGTCAGATAGGCACTGAGCTTGCCATGACCCTACGTAAGATCTATCCCACCGTCGTCGCCGGCTATATCCCTGCCGCCCCACCCAAGGGTGAGCTCCTAGAGAGTGGACCTAGTGAGATCGTGGACATCACGGATCCAGTGCAGATCGCAGAGGTCGTCCGTAAGTACAAGGTAGACACAATCTTTAACCTAGCCGCACTGCTGAGCGCCGTCGCAGAGGCCAAGCCTCAACTCGCTTGGAAGATAGGGCTAGGAGGACTCTTCAACGTCCTAGAGGTAGCACGCGAAGGCGGCTGTGCCGTCTTTACCCCCAGCTCCATTGGCTCCTTTGGCCCTGAGACTCCCCATGACAAGACACCACAGGATACCATCCAGCGCCCTAAGACGATGTATGGTGTGACCAAGGTCTCAGGGGAGCTCCTCAGCGACTACTATCACAAGCGCTTCGGTGTAGATACCCGCTCCGTACGCTTCCCTGGCCTTATATCCAACGTGGCTCCTCCGGGAGGTGGGACGACAGACTATGCCGTAGATATCTACTACGCTGCGGTACGTGAGGGACGCTTCAAGTGCCCACTCAAGCCTGGCACCTATATGGACATGATGTACATGCCCGACGCTCTAAGAGCCATCATTGAGCTCATGGAGGCTGACCCCACAAAGCTAGTCCATCGCAATTCCTTTAACGTCACGGCCATGAGCTTTGATCCCGAGGAGATCGCAGCGTCCATTAGGGAGGTTATCCCAAGCTTCGTGATGGAGTATGACCTCGATCCTCTACGTCAGGGGATCGCTGACTCTTGGCCTAACTCCCTAGACGACAGCTGTGCTCGCAACGAATGGGGATGGAAGCCCGAGTATGATCTCAAGGCTATGACCCTAGACATGATCGAGACAATCAGACGTAAGGATTCCGCTAAGGCATAGCATCGACATGCCCACTCGGGCATAACGATAGCACGCACTAGAGCGAGCCTACCCGCATAAGCAAAGTACCAGACACCCTCTCGTAGGGTGTCTGGTACTTTGCTTTTATCTCCCGGGCTACAGTACTGCATACTGTCCCTCACGGGGAGATAACACTGAGGGCATACACCTCCGACGGAGATGTATGCCCTCGATTTGTTTGCCTCAAGGGGGCTAGAGTAACATGGCCTCATCCCTGATATAGGGAGCGGGGCTATGATCTAGTCACCTAGGAGGGTGAGCGACTACTTGTTGCGCTCGAGGATGTTGCTGACGGTCTCGATCTCGAGGGCATGAGCGGCACCCGTGATACCGATCGTACCGCTCATGAAGGCAGCCTGAGTAGACTCCTTGATGAGGCCTGCCTCGATGAAGCTCTTGATACCAGCTACGAGGCGAGCCTTCTCACAGTGCTCTTCACCAGCATAGTGGGCTGTGACGCCGTAGCTGAGAGCGAGCTGACGAGAGAGTGTATCGTTATAGCAGATCGCACATACAGGTACCGTAGCACGGAAGGAGGAGAGGTAGCGAGCCGTACGACCCGTGAAGCTATCGGTGATGATGGCCTCGGTATTGATCTGCTCGACACTACGTACAGCCTGCTTAGCGAGGAAGGCTGTCGTGGTGCTGACTTCCTTAGAGTAAGGTACCTCATCGTTGTAGTTTTCCTCGAGGGTAGCTTCAGCCTCACGGATGATGCTTGCCATGGTCTGTACAGCCTCTAGGGGGTACTTACCGTTAGCGGTCTCACCAGAGAGCATGACAGCGTCGGTGCGGTAGTAGACAGCGTTAGCGATGTCGCTCACCTCAGCACGAGTAGGCAGAGGATTGTCGATCATCGTGTGAAGCATCTGCGTAGCTACGATGACGGGCTTCTTGGCAGCGATACACTTCTTGATGATCATACGCTGGATACCTGGGACCTTCTCTGCGGGTACTTCGATAGCGAGGTCACCACGAGCGATCATGATACCATAACAGGAGTCGATGATCTCGTCGATGTTGTCTACACCCTCCTGGTTCTCGATCTTAGCGATGATCTTGATGTCGCTCTTGTGCTCGTCTAGGATCGCCTGGATCTCCTCGATGTCTCTCTTGTTACGGACGAAGGAGTGAGCGATGAACTCGATCTTCTGAGGGATAGAGTGGAGGATGTTACCACGGTCCTTCTCGGTGAGTGAGGGCAGGTCGATACGTACGCCAGGGACGTTGACGCTCTTACGGCTACCGAGCTTACCGTTGTTCTGGCAGGTGGTGTAGAGCTTATCAGCTTCCTTCTTCTCTACGACGAAGGCAAGAGCACCGTCATCGAGGAGGATGGTAGCACCGACAGGTACATCGTTCACGAAGTTCACATAGTTCACGTTGATGACTTCGTTGTTGGTCTTAGCCTCGGGATTGGCCATGAAGACTACCTTGTCACCAGCGTTGAACTGACGCTTGACCTCAGCATCACCCTCTAGGACCGTGGTACGTACCTCTGGGCCCTTGGTATCGAGGAGCACAGCGACGTTGGGGGAGACGGCACGAGTATTCTGGATGACCTGAGTGATACCTTCCTTGGTCATGTGAGCCGTGTTCATACGCACGACATTGACACCAGCCTCTACGAGGGGACGGATAAAGTCCACATCACAGCGTAGGTCGGAGATGGTGGCTACGATCTTTGTCTTCTTCATAATTCCTTTTATAATGTATAGTGTTACTTTTTTTTACTATCTGAATTAGGGGAGCCTAGGGCCCGTGGGGGCTTTGGGCATGTAGGCGACTCCGTAGAGCCTCTAGTGCTAGGCGATAGCTATCTAGTCCTAGTCCTGTGATCACCCCCTGGCACACGGGGGAGAGGAGGGAGTGACGGCGGATCTCTTCGCGCGCGTAGATGTTGGATATATGGACTTCGATAGTCGGGATAGAGATGGCTCGTAGCGCATCGGCCAGAGCTAGGGAGGTATGCGTGTAGGCACCTGCGTTGAGGACGATACCGTCTACACCTTCGTCATCCAGCTGGTAGAGACGTTCGATGAGTGCCCCCTCGCTGTGGGACTGGAAGTAGGTGATACGTAGGCTCTCGCTGTAGGTCGTGCGTAGCTCTTCGAGACAGACCTCCATGGTCTTGGTGCCATAGATCTCGGGCTCTCGCCGTCCTATGCGTTGGAGATTGGGACCATTGATGATCTCGACCCAGTTCCTCGTACCTAATATATCCATTGTCTTCTTACCTTTGCAAAGATAACTAAATTTCCCGTCGCTACTGATGTTACCTACCGATATACGAGTGAAGTATCTATCCTATCTGCGCTTTGAGCTCAATCTCTCTGCCAATACCTGCCAGGCCTACCTCTTCGATCTGGACAAGCTACTCAGCTATATGGAGGTCGAGGGGATCGGTCTCGAGGCGCTGGACTATGCACGGCTACAGCACTTCGTCTCCTCGCTCTACGACCTCGGGATCAGCCCCAGCTCTATCTCGCGCATCATCTCGGGGACAAAGAGCTTCGGGCGTTACCTCCTGCTGGAGGGCTATACCGATACCGACCCTACGGTACTGCTGGAGGTACCCCGCAAGGGACGTTATCTACCGACAGTCCTCTCTACCGAGGAGGTCGATCGTATCATGGAGGCATGTGCGAGCAAGGGGGGGATAGAGGGTGTGCGTAATAGGGCTATCGTGGAGGTGCTCTTCAGCTGTGGACTGCGGGTCAGTGAGCTGTGTCACCTGCGTCTAGCGGATGTCTTCCTCGACGAAGGCTACCTACACGTGCTCGGCAAGGGGAGCAAGCACCGACTCGTCCCGCTCAGTCCCTCGGCTGTGCATGAGATCAAGACCTACCTCAGCCATCCCGACCGCCCCATCCCCAAGCGAGGGCAGGAGGACTATATCTTCCTCAGCCGTCTCGGCAAGGCGATCTCTCGTATCACCGTCTTTGTCTTCATCAAGGAGGCCGCTGAGGCAGCGGGTATCGACAAGGAGATTAGCCCCCATACCTTCCGCCACAGCTTCGCCACGGCACTCCTAGAGGGCGGGGCAAACCTCCAGGCTATCCAGCTCCTACTCGGGCACGAGGATGTAGCGACGACTGAGATCTACACCCATATAGACCGCAGTAAGCTACGTGAGCAGATCGAGCGGTACCATCCACGCAATCAGTGCCGTCCCGAGGACAGCAACCCAAAGTAAGGGGAGATGCTCAGATAGGCTTCGATATAGGAGCTCATCCTATGCTCGGAGTGTGGGTGCACCCATAGCCCCGCAGAGAGAGCCAACGTATATTTCTCTCGCTCGATGACCCGATAGCTACCACTGAGGGATAGATACCTCGGATGATGGCTGTGCACCTGCTTCCTCCCCTCTCGTCCAAGGCTCTGGGCGAAGGGGATCCCCAAGACCCCGACATAGTCTGTACCATACCACATCCCCAGCCTAGCCCACCACCTGCGCCAGGTCACTTCGCTCATCGCATATATACCCCAGCCCGTATCTACGGGGTAGTGCTCCCCTCGTTGCTTATAGCCGAGTCCATAGACGGCGGTATGCCACGAGAGGGGACGGTCAGCGAGCTGGATCTGCCGCTCGTACCCTAGCCCAAGAGCTGCATTGAGCCAAGTGTGTACCGTATCTGCCTGCTGGTTCATCACACCACCACGATGGTGTGCTAGGCTCTGAAGCTCTAGGCTCAGCGAAGAGACAGCGGACAGAGGTAGTCGCTGCGAGGCGGTCAAGCCAAAGACAAAGGCCTCGGGGTGCCGATCGCCCTTGAAGATAAAGCTCTGCCAGTCTACCCATGTATCTACCTTCGTGTGCTCCCCTTGGTACTTGATCTGTAGCCCCGTCTCTCGGTCTGCCGTGAGGCAGAGCTCGGGGTTGTAGATAGGCTCGATGAGGCCGTGCCGTGCTCCACCCTCTAGCATCCCCAGCAGGATCGCAAGCCCTCGCACAGGCAGGATCGAGGCCTGAAAGAAGGGACGTAGGCGAAGTCTCGTATAGCGTCCTCCCTCACCACTCCAGTAGGGTATATCCTGATAAGCGATAGCCGAGGGGTAGCGCAGTGCACCCCAATAATAGATATTCCCCACCCCTACACGTAGCTCGATGGGTAGCTGTGTATCGGGACGGAAGCCCAAGTCAGCACTTAGTCGGTAGCCAGGGAGCGTATAGTCGGCGATCAGGTCAGAGGCATATTCGTCATTGCGAAAGAAGCCCTCAGCCGTGAGCCGAAGGGAAAGGCGATCACCATAGGCATCTAGGCTGGTACGAGAAGGTTGCTCTGCAAGGTAATGCCCCTGCCCCCAGAGAGGAGAGGTAAGGAAGCCCACACTTAGGTAGACCAAGATGGAGCGAAGGTGAAGCATAGTAGTGTGTATATAGGTCCGTATATCAGCGGTCTAGCGACCTCGGGAGAAGGCATCTGAGACTCCGAATGATCTCCCTCCGTCCTTACAAAGATAGCGTCTCTACGCCTTTTTCCCAATGCCCCCACAAGAGCCAAAGCGCCGCCCCCTTCCCTCTCCTCCTCTCACCTAAAGACACCTCACCCTCAGCACCAATCCCCCCACCTCCCTACTCTACGAACAAGACCCCTCAAACACCAACTCCTCTACCGCCATCTAGTCCCACAACAGCCTCCCTCAAGCCCCACACACTACTATCTCCAAACGCTCCACAGAGCCCACACCTTGCACACAAGCCTCTCATATATTTCGCTATCCTAGAGGAAGTACACTCCGAGTACCAGCGACCCAAGGACTTCCCCAGCCAACAGCTTACCGAGAGCCCTACGAGGCACTCAGTATGCTCGGGGTAGTGTACACGTGTGTACACTCTTGTGTACACACGTGTACAGTAATGTATACACGCGTGTATAATAGAGCGTTCATACCTATATCGTTCTAGCCTGATCACTGAAGCCACACAACCCGCTAATCAAGAGCGACATACTCACAGACAAACAAGTCACATCAAGGAGGGGTACGGACTTCACCACCACACTACTTGCCCTATCCCCTATCCAAACTACAGAAGGCATGAAGTCCCCCACAGAGCGACGCTCCTCCCCTCTAAAGCAATGAAGTCACCCTAGGAAAAACAAAGAAGCCACCCCACGAGACAGATTTATGCTGTCTCGTGGGGTGGCTTCGCTCGCTAGGGTCTATCTCCCTTAGCTAAGTCTTACGGCAGTGCTCCAAGTCCGAAGTGTCCCTATCAAATACGGGGGTGAGGAACGAACAAGGCTAAGGCTAGCCTCTACGCCTTAGCTCTGCCAGAAGTAGCGAGGTGGCGATAGCGACATTCAGGGACTCCGTATGCTCCCTATCCCTCGGGTAGGCTGGGATCGTCAAGCGACGTCCTACGATCGAGGCTATCTCGGGGTGTATGCCCTGCCCCTCGTTGCCCATGATCAGCAGATGGGGGGAAGAGGTAGGCGGAAGCGTAGCGGTGTAGAGGTCTTCACCGTCGAGGAAGGTACCGAGAAGCTCTCCTTCGTAGCCCCTAAGGAAGGTAAGGCTATCTACCACTCGGTGTAGGCGCACCCGAGCGAGGGCGCCCATAGTGGCCTGCACGACCTTGGGGGCATAGGGGTCAGCTGTCCCTGGAGCTAGGAAGACATCCTGCACCCCGAACCAGTCTGCACTCCTCAGGATTGTCCCGAGGTTGCCAGGGTCTTGTATACGATCTAGGAAGAGGGACAGCCCAGTAGGTGCAACTCCAGCACCTAACTCACCCTCTGCCATCGCACTAGTAGCCATCGTGGCAGGGAGGGCAAAGACGGCGAGTGCGCCCTGAGGCTGACGGAGCGTACTGATACGTCCCCAGTCGAAGCTATCGGGTACGACCTCCACACGCTGGGGGCGAGCCTTAGGGGCGAGATGAAGAAGCCTTGCCTTGGCCTCATCGGCCAGGGCAAGGCTTACAATAAGTAACGAGCAAGGGAATGCGCCGAGGAGCTCCTCGATGACCTTTAGCCCCTCTGCTATGAAGGAGCCTTCGGCCGTCCGTCCCTTCGCCTCGTGCAGGGAACGTAGGGTCTTGAGCTCGGCCTTACTCAGCATCGAAGCGTACTTCCTTGAAGGCGTAGGCACGCTCCCAGCCATCCTCACGCTGTAGGACGAGTCGTCCCTCTGGGGTCACATCCTTGATCTGAGCCCTAAACTGCCCATGTACGTCCGTGAAGAGATGGAAGCCCTCCCGGCGGTAGAGGTACTTCATATAGTGGCGGTGCACATCCATGTACCGACCAAGGAGGAAGTCGGGGAGCAGGAGGGCGAGCTTGTCATGCAGACGGATCAAGACCTCCATCGGCTCGAGGCTACGCCCCGTGATCATACGCAGCGAGACGGCTGTAGGGAGCTCGGGGGGGAACTGTTCGTCGTTGATATTCATCCCGATCCCGATGATGGTGTAGTCCACTCGCTGCCCCGTGAGGCTGTGCTCGATGAGGATCCCAGCGAGCTTTCGATCCTCGTAGTAGATATCGTTCGGCCACTTAACCTTGAGCTTCGTCTTTTGCTCCTCGGTCATGTAGGAGGCATAGGTGCGCATGACAGCCCAGGAGGCAAGCTCAGAGACTGCGAACTGCTGCTTGCCCTGTAGTAGGTCGGAGCGTAGGAGGATGGAGAAGGTCAGGCTATCCCCAGGTCGTGAGGTCCAGCTATTGCCTCGCATGCCACGTCCTGCGGTCTGCTGACGACAGACGACGGTGTGGAGCTGGGGGAGCTGACGCCCCGAGGCGATCTGCTGCATGAGGTAGGTATTAGTGCTCTCTACCTGATCGATGAATTCTAGGAGTGAGGTGTCCATGTGATGAGTGATTAGTATTGGGTGATGGGTATCTGATCCTGTAGCTCCTGCCGTAGAGCCTTCGGGAGCTTGGCGATGACTAGTGCGTAGGAATGATGGAGGAGAGCGATAATCTGCTCGGTGGAGAGGTCTCGCTCGAGATAGAGGGTATTCCAGTGCCGCTTATTCAGGTGGTAGCCAGGGATCACAGCATCATAGCGGGCACGTAGCTCCTCAGCTCGATCGGGATCACACTTGAGAGAGGCACTGGGCTCATCGGTACTGAGGGGAAGGAGGGCGAAGATGCGCCCACCGACCTTGAAGACCAGACAGTCATCACCGAAGGGGAGTGACTCCTCTGACTCAGGGAGACGGAGACACTCCTCCCTAAAGCGTTCTATATCCATTATAGGCTGATTATAGTTACTTTTGTCACAGAGCTATGGGCTCTCTATGTACGCATCTTAATAGAAACAAATGTATGAAAAAACTCGTATTTGCGAGTAATAACGCGCACAAACTCGCCGAGATACGATCCATCCTAGCGGGGAGGGTCGAGGTCATCAGCCTCGGCGAGCTAGGCTGTCACGATGAGATCCCCGAGACGGCAGATACCCTACAGGGCAATGCTCTGATGAAGGCCGAGTACATCCACAAGCGCTATGGAGTCCCCTGCTTTGCCGATGATACCGGGCTAGAGGTAGAGGCGCTGGATGGGGCTCCAGGGGTCTACTCTGCACGCTTCGCAGGGCCACATGCGACCCCAGCAGAGAATGTAGCGCTCCTGCTGGATCGCCTCTCAGGCTATCCCGAGCCACGCAAGGCACGCTTCCGCACCGTCATCGCACTGATTGACGAGCTCGGGACGCACTTCTTCGAGGGACGTGCCGACGGGGAGATCACCCTGACACGTCACGGAGGACAAGGCTTCGGCTACGATCCGATTTTCCGCCCCGAAGGGTATGAACGTACCTATGCCGAGCTCAGCGAGCAGGAGAAGAACAGCATCAGTCACCGAGGGCGTGCCGTCTCCAAGCTCGCCACCTACCTACACGCTATCGCCCAGGACTAAGTCCCCCAGATTATACCTCACTATGCAACACCACCCCTCGCCCCTACGCCTGCTCTATCTCCTCTACTTCATCTGTATCGGAGGGCCACTCTTCATACTGGCGACGCTACTATGTTGCCTCGTGGTCATCACCAGTAGCTACCTGCATGTCCCCGCCTCCTTCATCAGTCGGACGACGGGGCTCTGGTCTCGTGCCTGCCTGGCCGTCTCGCTATGCCGAGTGGAGGTGAGAGGGCGGGAGAACCTCCCTACTCGAGATGCACCCTCTGTCGTCGTGGCGAACCATCAGGGTGCCTACGACATCTTTGCGCTCAATGGGTATATAGGTATCCCCTTCAAGTGGGTGCTCAAGCAGGAGCTACGCAAGATCCCCTTCGTCGGACGGGCTTGCGAGGCCGCACACTTCATCTTCGTCGATGAGACGAAGCCTTCGTCCATACAGCGCACCATCTCGGATGCCAAGAAGGTACTCGCCTCAGGCAACTCCATCTTCATTTTCCCCGAGGGAAGTCGTACGCTCACGGGAGAGGTCACGCGCTTCAAGAAGGGAGCCTTCGTCATCGCCTCCGAGCTCGATGCCCCGATCCTACCGGTGACGATCGATGGGGCTTTTGCCGTCCTCCCTCGGGGACACTACCTTCCCCACCCCCACAAGATCATCTTGACGATCCACCCAGCCTTCCATATGAGCGATCAGGGGACGCCCCCCGCACACATCCCCGCCTCGGCTCGACTGGCTCAGCAGGTGATCACCTCCGCCCTCTAGTCGGAGGGGGCAGTGTCTACCCCCCTATAGGAGTGGGGGAAGAAAGGTGATCCTTTAGCTTCCCCTAAGGCATACGTGAGTAGAGCCTACCAGCAGAAGTTCCTATCCATCCAGAGAGAAAGCAAGCAGCCCCGATAGCCACTAGGGACTATCGGGGCTGACTATTGCTTGATAAGCCTCCCACACTAGGGATACTCCGTAGTATCCTGCTCTAGGAGAAGTGTAGGAGAGGTGTAGCAGTAGTAAGAGGCGATCGCAGTGAAGGCTACACGGCCACCTACACGACTACCCGCACGTCTACTTGTACGATTACTTGCTAGCCAGCAAACTCTGGATCGCCACCACCTACCCCTATGCCACTCCCTACCGACTCCTATGCCACCCACTACCTACCCCTATGCCAGAGGGTCGGCACAGAGGACGACCATAGAGCTACTCTCCGACCCTTCCAGAGGATAGGCACAAAGGACGGCCGTAGAACCCCTCGCCTCCCCCTTCCAGAGGAAAGCAAGCAGCCCCGATAGCCACTAGGGACTATCGGGGCTGACTATTGTTTGATAAGCCCCCCACACGAGGGATACTCCGTGGTATCCTGCTCTAGGGAAGCTGTAGAGGCGAGAGCCTACTGGGAGATGATCGCAGAGAAGTCTGCACGACCACGTAGGCTAGCGAACTCGAGGTCGTTAGCGATCTTCGTCCTCAGGCTAGGATCAAGGGCAACAGCCTTCTGCAGTGCAGCTACAGCGGCAGAGGCATCGTTGGTACGGGCTCCGATGATCGCACGTAGGTACTCGGTAAGGGCATTGGGCTTGGGTACAGCGGAGAGCGTGTTGAGCGCCTTACTGTAGTTGCGATTGAGGATCTGAGCTACGGCAGCGTTGTTGCTAGCATAGTCGCCGTAGGTGGTCTCAGCCTTAGCGTAGTCACCCTGGCTTAGGTAGAGGTAGCCGAGCACCTGACCGACACCGGGGAGCGAGCTACCCTGTGCCATGAGGGAGGTGGCCTTAGCTACATCACCGTCGTTGAGGGCGAGCAGGCCGAGGTTCACCTTGCTCTCAGCATTGTCTTTCTTCTCTAGGGCACGTTCGAACCACGACTTAGCCGCGGCGTAGTCGCCACGCTGGAGGTAGATCGAGCCGAGATTGTTGTAGGCACGATAGTCGTTGGCGTACTTCTGTACCGTGATCTTGTAGATGCTCTCCTGCTGCTGAGGATCGTCCGTGAGGGTAGCGGCATAGAGGAGCTCTTCTACAGAGAGGGCACTGGGGTACTCCTTGAGGGTCTTCTGGATCTCCTCGTCGCTACGGCCGATGATCTTCACATTGGCTACGAGGCGAGAGCGACGGAGCTTAGGCAGGACTTCTTCGGCGAGCTTGCTGAAGACACTCGAGATGTTCTTGATCTCACGCTCGCGCTGCTCGGGGTCGGGGTACATGCTGAGCACACGTAGGACGAGGTCCTTGTCCTGGAAGTCACTCTGCTCAACGAGTTCCTTGAAGCCCTCCCAGTCCTGGGCGGTGTAGTGAGCATCGATAGCGACGTCCTGGATCTTACTCTTCTTGAAGCGGCTCTTCAGGGCAGAGGTAGTGTTGCGCTCACGGTTGGCACTAAGCTTCTCGTTGAGCTCCTGTCCACCATCAGGCGAGGCGTAGGCCTGTACCTCTACGGAGACCTCCTGATTGGTCGTCTCGTTGGCGTTCTGGACGGTGTTCTGCCACTCCTGCACCTCATCCTTGTTCAGCTCGGTCGGACGGACGTTGGCCTGCTGGATCTGGAACATGATGTTGGCATCATAGGCCTCCTGGATGATACGCTGGAAGCCGTCGGGCGAGGTCATCGGGGTCACCCCAGCGATGGTGGCTAGAGCTTCGGTGGCGACGACACCATCCCCGACCTTGAGGTCAGGCAGGGGGACGACCTTCTTGCCCTGCTTCCCCTTGAAGCTCAGATAGAGCTCACTCTTAGCCATAGCTGGCTGATAGGGGATAGCGAAGGTCACTGTAGAGTTGGAGCCCTCACGATAGGGGACTACACGCTCGTTGCCCTGCACCTTCTCTCCCTGGAAGGTCGTCTCCGTACCCCACTTCTCGCCACCCTGATAGCGGATGACGGGGGTGATGGTGAGCTCAGCATTCTTGGGGAACCACTTGGCGGGGAAGGTCAAGTGTACGGTACCAGGCACCTTGCCCCCGACGAGCTCTAGGGGCTGAGGCTCAGCCTTGGCCTGATCAGCCGTGAGCGGACGTAGCTTAGCCCCACAGCTGCTCAGTATAGCGAGCGCTGTCAGCGAGAGCGTGGCTGTGATGATTACGTTCTTGATCATTGGTTGCTAGTATTTATGGAGTTAATATTTAAGTTGCCTTTAGGTGTGTGTTGCTGCCTCCTGCTCGGTGTGTCTCGGCAGGAAGAGCGCAGAGAGTAGTGCACCCACCAGTAGCAGTAGCAGGAGCGCAGTACTGATCCCTGCTAGGAGCTCGGTGTGGTGGATGGAGGGTGGATCAAAGGTCATCTCTAGCTCGTGTGTCCCCTCTGGTATATAGGCTGCACGCAGGGTGTAGTCTGCACGCAGTAGAGGGAGCTCCTGCTTACCATCCAGCAGGAGTCGCCAGCCGTGTGGGTAATAGACCTCTGAGAAGATAAGTAGCCGTGGTTGGTCCGTGGTGACACGGTAGGTGGCCCTATTGGGGCTATAGCTCTGTAGACTGACCGTAGGCTGGGGCATCAGCGTGTCATTGGCGATGATGGGCTGGTATCCCGGGAGCATGGGACGAAAGCGTTCGTCCACGATCCCCTTTTCCCGAAGGGGGGTATCCTCCAGCGCCTCCATCTCCTCATCGGCATTCTTGACCCAAGAGATCTGATTGACGAACCACGCTGGGCCGAAGGCCTCCTCGTTGCGCTCCACACGGAGCTGACCAGTCGTCTGGTCTGGGAGGATGAAGTAGCGGGTGTCGAGCATGTTGTAGACCTGCATGTTCTGCTTCGAGAGCTGATGCTCGATGAGGTCTTGGTAGCGACGGAGCTTGGCTGCATGGTAGCCCCCTACGCTACGATGATGGGCACTGGTCGTCGCATCGTTGAAGCTATTGACCGATAGGTTCATCACTCGGTAGTGAGGGTCGGTATCCCGTAGGATCTCTCGGTCTGCATCAGTGATGGGCTTGGCCTGCTGTGCCACAAGTGCCTTGTCGATGAAGTGCTCATCATTCAGGTATCGCTTATCTACGAGCCAGAGGTCTCCCAGCGTGATCACCCCTAGCAGGAGGTAGAGGACGGAGGACTTAATCCGTCCCCAAGCGTAGAGTGCACAGACCCCGAGAGAGAGCACGATCACGAAGACACTACGCCAAGCATCAGCCGAGACGATGCTCGCACGAGCCTCCTTGAGGCTAGCCATGATGCTCGGTATCGGGAGCTGGCTATTGCCCATAGCCTGGCGGAACATATCCTGCTCCTGCGCACTCATCAGGCTAAAGAACGTGCCAGGGATCAGTGCTAGGATGAGTGAGAGCCCGAGCGTGAGCCCCAGACTCACCCAGAGGGCAACCTTATGAGCCAGCACAGCTCTGGGGTCACGGACGAATTGGATGAGACCAAGGATAGCTAGAGCGGGGATCGTGAACTCCGCTACGACGAGGATCGAGGATACGGTACGGAACTTGTTGTACAGCGGGACGTGATCGATGAAGAGATCCGTCAGCCACATCATATTATGCCCCCAAGCGAGGAAGATGGAGAAGAGTGTCCCACCGAGGAGTGCCCACTTCAGAGGCCCTGGTACGATGAAGGTGCCGAGGAGGAAGAGCAGTAGGACGAAGGCACCCACGTACACGGGGCCTGCTGTGAAGGGTTGGTCTCCCCAGTAGTGGTTCAGCCCACCGATGATCTGCCTGTAGTCCGCTGGGACGTGCTCCATGGCATCTAGGTCCTCTCCGAGAGCTCCTGTCGCTCCCCCGTAGACATTCGGTACGAGGAGGGTTAGGGTCTCGCCCTTGCCGTAGCTCCAGGCCGTGATATATTCTTTGTCTAGCCCCGTCGCCGTAGCTTCTACCTTGCCGGCCTTCTTATCGTCGGGGCTCGTCGTGAGTTCACTCCCACCACGGATCGTCTCGGAGCCGTATTCATAGGTATGGTAGAGATTGGAGCTATTGATCCCTAGGGCTATGGCTCCAGCCCCGAGTGTGACGAGACTAGCGAAGACGAAGCGGCGGAGCTGTTGTCCCCGGATCGCCTCCCAGAGGTAGCCGAGGATGAGGAAGAGGATGAGGAAGGCGAAGTAGTAGCTCATCTGCACGTGATTGGAGAGGATCTGTAGGGAGGCAAAGAGTGCCGTCAGTGCTCCCCCCAGCAGGTAGCGCCCCCGATAGGTGTAGATGATCCCCGCCAGCGTAGGTGGGATGAAGGCTAGCGTCATCAGCTTCCAGATATGCCCCGCCACCACGAGGATGATGAAGTAGCTAGAGAAGGTCCACATCACAGCCCCCAGTACTGCCGGCAGACGCCCTAGTCGTAGGGCTCTGAGGAAGAGGTAGAAGCCCCCCAGCATAGCGAAGAGGAGCCAGCTATACCCCGGCAGGAGGCACAGGGGCCACTGTAGGGTCAGTATGCTCTGGATCTTGCTGATGATATAGAGCGAAGGATAGGAGGGTGAGATCTGATACATCGGCATCCCCCCGAAGAGGCTATTCGTCCAATAGGACACTTCCCCCGTGGCTTCGGCCAGGCGGTGTACATCGGAGGCATTCCCGCTCGCCCCTGCGACGTCCTGCTGGAAGAGCTCCCGACCCTCGAAGATCGCTGGAGCAAAGTATGCCAGTGCGAGGAAGACGAAGAGGATGAGGACGCCCCCAATCTTCGGGAGGTGTTCACGCAGTGACTGTGTGGAGAGTTGTATCTTAGGTTTCACGTATTTATCTTTAATTATCCTTGCAAATGATCTATACACGATGCCCCAAAGTTACCAAAAAGACCTCACTTAATATATCCTCCCCCTTAAGTCCCTCTACACGACCCCCGAAGGGTAATGCGACAAAAAGGTAAAAAGCCCCCATCCCCTACCTAATTCCCTCGCTCCGTCCCGCCAACGTCCCCCTCACATCCGTACCTACACGCACACACCTACACGCACGCACCTACACGCACGCACCTACACGTACGCCCGCGCTTAATATATAGTTGTATCGAGGGTCGTCCTCCCCACGAGTCCCCCAGGGCCGACGTATGATTCCGCTCACACACTCCTGCCTTTTGATCTTCGGGGGTATCATTTCATATCCCAGGGAGCCTTAGCCCATCACTAAGGATCCTAGGCATTATTCCTAAGGAATAGGCATACAAGCGTGCCCTACAGAGAAGATACTTAGAGCGCACTTGTGTACACGCGTGTATACTGTTGTGTACACGTGGGTATACAGATGTGTACACACGTGTATACTCATCTCTCCTAGGTAGGAGGCATTCGCATGGCATATCTAGACTAGGACACGGATACTTCTATCTTCGACATATACTCCTTGACAACCTTGCCCTCGCACTATAGTGATTTCATGCGTCAGCTCTGACAAGTCCCCTGCCCCCAGATAGGACAAACCACGAAGCAATCGCCCACACAACCGCCTCTGTATCAGACGTCCCGAGCAGGCGAAAACAAACATACCGAGAGCGCAGAGACGCTCTCGGTAAGAACGTCTCTGCGATCTCAGTAAGAGCCCGAACATGCTCTCGGTAAGAGCCCAAACACGCTCTCGGTAAGAGCCCAAACACGCTCTCGGTAAGAGCCCGAACAGGCTCTCCGTAGGCTCGTCTCTCGCCCCTCTCGGTATTCCCCTCCATAGAGGGGAGGAGACCTCATCGGCGATTAGGGCGATCTGGGTCATCCGACCTATCCAATCATCCCCAGACCGCAGGTCTAACCAAGTCACCTACGTCTCCACCAGAGCCTCAGGGAGGGGGACACAGAGCTGGTGCAGGAGGAGCATCTGGCACCACACCCCCGTCGTAGAGGGGGCTGCGGGTCTCGAGTGACACGTATATTATATGTCGGGATACAAGGATATTATATATTTCGTACCTTTGCCTCGGTAACACTACACACGTAACGCGACACACGACAATGAATACACTGAGTACCCATTCTCATCCTATTCCCCGTCTACACGAAGGCTCTCCCCCCGTGTAGGACTGAGTGGTGCGCCTCCCCACCTTCACCCGAGGCGATAGCCCCTCTATCACCCTCTCTCTGCATGCCCACTTGGGGAACAAATCTCTCCCCTAGAGAAGAGGAGCATGTATGCACACACGACACACACCGAGCATAGAGCCCCTATACCACACTGAGTAGCGGGGGATAATATCTAGGGCTCGCACACACATTTTAATGCTACTATATAATTATGAAATCACTGATTAGGCTAGGGCTCAGCCTCGCCTTCGGTCTCTCCCTCCTGGCTTGTTCCTCGGAGAAAGACCCTAAAGAGCCCAAGATACCTCCTACCCCAGAGGCCAAGGTCGCCTTTACCCTCAACCTCGAGGCCGAGGGTGCACTCTCTGAACTGAGAGTAGCGGACAAAGACTTGGATTTTGGTGTCGGAGCAAAAGGGAAAATTAACCTCAAGCTAAAAAAGGATGAAGAGTATACCGCCCACTGTTTCATACAGAATGAGGAGGGCGACAAATGCTTCTACGGCACTATTCGCTTTGTCGCCACAAGCGAAAGGACACTTGTCGTCAAGCGAGGCCCCAAGTCCGAGATTAAGTTCTATGATGCTATGGCGAAAGACTCAAAGCACACAGATGCATCGGATAAATACTATGGCTTCGACAAAGACTCAAAGACAAAGTGGTACTTCATGGCTGTCTTCGGTGGCGATAAGCTCAGCAATGCTGGGTCAGACAAGACCAAGATAGCCTTTAGTAGCCTAGAGAGACTCAAGACCCGTAGAAGCCTGAGGAGAGTCAAGGAGGGTGATGTAGGTACCTTTGACGATATCCCCTATATGTCTGACTGGGTAGAACTAGAGATCCGTAAGTCTGGTGGAGACGGGAATGACAAGACTGAGGATGCCTATACCGGAGGTGTAGCAGGGATAAACAAGACTATTGCCTTCAAACCCTTCGGTTCTCTCCTTCGCATCCATCTCAAGAATAACCTACATGCGAGTTCAATACGAGTCTGTGCCCTAGACGTCACCTCTACAATCGGGGCACTGAAGGTTGAATTCTCACTAAAGGGGCGCAAAGTCGCAGAAGGACCAGCTATCACAGAAGAATATTCAGATGCAGCTTGTCCTCTAGGAACAAAGCTTGAAGATATTCCTGAGCTTGCCTCTAATGCCGCTGATGATGGATACTACCTCCTCTGGATCTACCCTAATGGTCAAAAGAAGACAGGGAAGGACGCTCTAGCTATACAGCTACAAGTCCAAGACAATGCTAAGACGGCAAGCCTCAAAAACTTAGCCACTATGCCCACCAACTATCAAGTGACAAAACCCCTCAAGACAGGGAGAACCTATGTAGTGGAGCTAACCGTCGACCGCCCCATGATGTTGCTAGAAATCCTAGATGAATACAACTTCGTGGGTCAGGGGAACGGACATAGGGCTACCAGCCACTCAAACTCTGAATGGCAGATGTATACCCATGAACAGGCAAAGAAGATTGGGACTAGATCTCCTGGATACCACCTACCTACACAGGAGGAGTGGGAGATGCTCATCGGAAAGGGAGATATGAACTTCCGCGATGGCGCTAATCTTCCTACCGAAAAGACCGAAGACTGTATCAATGGATCCATCTTCCACACACTATCAGGAGGGCCAACAATAGCTAAGTATAGGAAAGGTGAAAGAGATGAGATCGCCTATGCAACACGCCTCTATGGGCATGGGAATGGCTCAGCCACCAGCTCTCTCTACTCAGCTTGGCGCTATGAGCTCAAGAAGATCTCTACCACGGAGGGATATCAACTCATCATCAAGTCTCGATACCTTGGCCCTGGCTCTACTCTTAGAATCGATGATATAGCCAAGGAAGAATGGTGGAATACCCCAGACCCCACAGAGGTCACACGCACCCTCCCCTTCGCTGGGTCTTATAACGACAAGGGCACAGACATCAACAATCCCTATGCAAAGGGGAAATGGGGTGTCTATTGGACATCGACGTATGAGCCTGACCCTAATAAGTTTAGTGTTCCCCATCAGACGAAGCCCCTATCGGCAGGGGATAAACGATACCATATAGCAGGGTATCGACACCTAAACGCTGAAGGGTATGACCGCTTCAACGGGAACATCGGGACGCTCAAGGAGGCTCAGCACGCAGCTGTTCGTCTCTTCAAGAACTACTAGACACCTCTCATCGCACATCATATTACTGACACGATCATGAAACGGATACCATACGAACGCCCCGAGATAGAGGTGATCACACTACCTTGTACCCCTCTGTCCATCTTAGTCTCCTTCTCCGTTAGCGGAGACTTCGATGACTTTGAGGAAGGAGGCGAGCTCTAGCCCACTCCTCTCGGCTAGTGCCGAAGATAATCCACAGGATATACACGAGCCACATCCCCTAGCCAGGGGGTGTGGCTCGTGAGCTTTTCCTCCCTGCCCCCTCACCTCTTCTCCCAGCTCTCTTTCTGTCTCTCCCCTACCCTCACTCTTCCCTCC
>NZ_CAJPPN010000014.1 GCF_905372525.1 uncultured Porphyromonas sp. | reverse complement strand
GTCGGGGGATGGGGTGGGGGAGATGAGGCTCGGATAGAGCTAAGATGGGGAGAGTAATTTACGTCAGATGGCGTATCTTCGTAGTGTGAAACAGGTTGATTTACCTACGAAGGAAGGTGCCTTCCTTCCCCCCTTACTCTACGGATCCTATGAGCATGCAGCCCAGCTAGAGCATCCCCTCTCAGAGAGGAAGCGGATGCGTCTCTCTGGCCTAGCAGGCTCTGCTCGCTCGCTTGTGCTCGCTCGTCTCAGGCATGCGGCTCCCCTCATCGTGCTGATGAGGGATGAGGAGCGAGCAGGCTATCTGTATGCCGACCTAGAGGGACTGCTGGGGAGTGATGCAGTCCTCTTCTTCCCCTCCGCTTACCGCCGTGCTATCCGCTATGGACATCGGGATGAGGCTAGTACCCTCCTCCGCTCTATGGTGCTGGGTAGCTTATATAGTGATGCCAAGCGAGGTCAGTCTCGCCTACCTATCATCGTGACCTATCCCGAGGCCTTGATCGAGAGTGTCCCTCGGGATGAGGCTCAGGCAGAGGATACCTTCATCATCCAGCGGGGAGAGCTCCTAGATCGAGACGAACTGCGAGACAAGCTCCTCTCCTGGGGCTTCGAGCGTATGGACTACGTCTACGAGCCTGGTCAGTTCGCTATCCGAGGGAGTATCTTCGATATCTATTCCTTTACCTCCGAGCTCCCCTATCGCCTAGACTTCTTTGACGATGAGGTGGAGAGCCTTCGTCGATTTGAGGTCGATAGCCAGCTGTCAGTAGAGACCCTTCAGGAGCTGGTATTGAGTCCCGACCTAGCTCGCAGTGAGGGCGGGCGGGCTTCGCTCCTCTCCCTCCTGCCAGAGGGGACGCAGCTAGCGCTCGAGGGACGTAATGCCCTCCTGCCTCGCCTAGAGGCTACCTGGGATGAGGCTCCGATCCTACAGGATGGGGAGGGCTTTGCTGACCTAGAGGCACTACGCCGAGCCTTAGTGGAGCCCCAGAGCCTGCTCGCCGAGCTCGCTGCACTACCGCAGTATGAGCTCGTGGCCGATAGCACAGATGCCGACCTCGTCTTTCACACCACAGCTCAGCCCCTCTTCCACAAGGACTATGATGCCCTATGTGAGCAGATCCGCTCGTGGCAGAGTGGTGGCTACAGCGTCTGGCTCTCTGCAGGGTCTGACACGGCCTATGAGCGAGTGACCGACATCCTCAGCGGGCGCCTTCCCGAAGCGTTGATGCCCCAGCGTACGTCACTGACCCTCCATGAGGGCTTCGTGGACGAGGATAATAGGTGGGTCTTGCTCACGGAGCATGAGCTCTTCGACCGCTATCACAAGTACAGCCTACGTAGTGATAAGGCGACGGCGGGTAAGGTGACCCTCTCGCTCAAGGAGCTGCAGAGCTTCCAGCGGGGAGATCTCGTCGTACACGCAGACCATGGTATCGGACGCTTCGATGGGCTGGTGACGATGGAGCAGCAGGGACGTACTCAGGAGTTCGTCAAGCTCATCTACCGCAATAACGACTCCATCTATGTCAATCTCCATAGCCTACACAAGCTCTCCCACTACCGCACGGGAGGGGAGCAGACCGAGGTAACCCTGAGTGCCGTAGGCTCGGGAGCCTGGCAGCGGATCAAGGACCGTACGAAGAAGCGGATCAAGGACATCGCCCGAGACCTGATCCGCCTCTATGCCCAGCGTCGGGAGAGTGAGGGCTTTGCCTTCAGCCCCGACAGCTACCTACAGCACGAACTAGAGGCCTCGTTTGCCTTCGAAGATACACCCGACCAGGCTGTGGCCACAGCGGCAGTAAAGGCCGATATGGAACGCCCCTATCCTATGGACCGCTTGCTCTGCGGTGACGTAGGCTTCGGGAAGACCGAGATCGCCGTCCGTGCTGCCTTCAAGGCTGCTACCGATGGCAAGCAGGTTGCCCTCCTTGTCCCCACGACCGTACTGGCCTATCAGCACTACCGCACCTTCTCCAAGCGTCTAAGAGACTTCCCCGTCCGAGTAGACTATATCTCCCGAGCACGCACGACTAAGGAGCTCAGGGAGATACTACGTGACCTCCGTGAGGGGAAGATCGATATCATCATCGGGACACACCGCCTGACGAGCAAGGATGTCGCCTTCCACGACCTAGGGCTACTCATTATAGACGAGGAGCAGAAGTTTGGGGTGGCGACCAAGGAGAAGCTTCGTCAGCTCCAGGTCAATGTCGATACCCTTGCGATGAGTGCCACTCCGATACCACGTACCCTGCAGTTCTCACTCATGGGGGCTCGGGATCTATCGAACCTCAATACACCTCCAGCTAATCGTCGTCCCGTGGAGACGATCCTCACGCAGGCTATTCCCTCGGTACTGCGTGAGGCGATCGGCTTCGAGATGAGCCGCAATGGGCAGGTGTACTGCGTCAATAGCCGTATTAGTAATATAGAGAACCTAGCTGCACTCATCCAGAGAGAGGTGCCTGATGCCCGTATCGCCGTGGCACACGGGCGTCTCGCTCCGAAGGAAATGGAGCAGATCTTGATCGACTTCGGGAACCATGAGTATGACGTCCTCGTAGCGACCAAGATCATAGAGAATGGTATCGACGTCCCCAATGCCAATACCATCATCATCCACGATGCCCATCACTATGGACTCAGTGAACTCCATCAGCTACGTGGTCGGGTAGGGCGAAGTGACCGCAAGGCCTTCTGCTACCTACTCGCTCCCCCCCTGGACACGGTCTCCGAGGAGTCCCGCAGACGACTCGTGGCCATAGAGAGCTTCAGCGAGCTAGGTAGTGGAATTCGGATCGCCCTGCAGGACCTAGACCAGCGAGGAGCGGGCAATGTGCTCGGTGCAGAGCAGAGTGGCTTCATTACCGATATGGGCTATGAGACCTATCAGAAGGTCTTTACCGAAGCGATACAGGAGCTCAAGGCCGGAGAGTTCGCCCACGTCTATGCCACCGATGATCGCCAGGAGGGCGGGGAGGAGCTGGCCGATCGCTTCGTAGTGGAGACCCAGGTGGAGAGCGATCTGGAGCTTTCCTTCCCAGTGGACTATGTCCCTCAGGATGCAGAGCGTATTCTGCTCTACCGAGAGCTCGATGGGCTCAGCGAGGATCGGGAGCTAGAGGCCTTCAGAGAGCGTATGGAGGACCGCTTTGGTAAGCTCCCCCCCTCGGCTCGTGCCCTTATCCTTATCCCCCGCCTTCGCCGCCTAGGTCACCACCTCGGGATCGAGAAGGTCGTCCTCAAGGCGGGCTCTATGAGCCTACACCTCATCGCCGATACGACGAGTGCCTACTATTCTTCCGATACCTTCGGTAGGCTACTGGAGTACGTCGCACGTAATAGCCGTAGCTGCGAGTTCGTCCAGCGAGCCGATCGTCATATCATCCGTATTCATAATGTCGCCTCTGTCGCCTCTGCTATCGCCGTCCTAGAGGACGTGCTGGGGCGGAGGAAGCCAGAGGCAAATAACTAACCCGTAAAACAATGAAGCTATCGAACCACACCCGAGCGAGCCTTGTTCTCTTACTGTCTCTGCTCCTGATCCCGACTTCGCTAGTCGCTCAGCGCAGAGCACCCTCTACTCACCCGAGCCAACGATTCAAAGTGGCTCCTAATCGTAATAAAACAATGGCAACCGTAACATTCAAGAACAGCCTCACCGTAAAGCTCAATGGTAACCTCCCTGCCGTAGGGACACAGGCCCCAAACTTCAAGGGTACCAAGACTGACCTCACCGATGTACACCTAGAGGACTACCGTGGCAAGCGTGTCGTCCTCAATGTATTCCCCAGCGTAGACACGGGGGTATGTGCTGCTAGCGTACGTCGCTTCAACGCCGAGGCTTCCAAGCTAGACAACACCGTCGTACTCTGCATCTCTAAGGACCTCCCCTTCGCACAGGCACGCTTCTGTGGGGCTGAGGGGCTGGACAAGGTCATCCCTCTGTCTACCTTCCGCTGCAACTGCTTCACCGATGGCTATGGTCTCCTTCAGGAGGATGGTCCTCTCTATGGCCTGCTCGCTCGTGCCGTCATCGTCATCGATGAGCATGGGAAGGTGCTCTACACCGAGCTCGTCCCCGAGCTCACGCATGAGCCTAACTACGAGGCCGCTCTCGCTGTGCTGAAGTAAGCTCGCCTACCACAGCTCCTACAGACGCCTAGCTCTACACTGTGCGTCACTCTACAGTAGGGGCTAGGAAAAGCCAAGGGGGGCTAGGCCACATGGCCTAGCCCCCCCTTGGCTTGTTATCGCTATACTCCACCCTTACTGTCTCCCGAGCGTACGGTATCCCGAGAGAGAGGAGTGTGATGGGGAGAAAGGAATGCGCCCTAGGATCTCGGACGAGATCCTAGGGCGCATGCGCTTAGTCGTTGTTGAGCTTAGGCCTCTTCGGCTACTTCCTCAGCAGGTGCTGCGGGAGCTTCTTCAGCCTTAGGCTCCTCAGCCTTCTTCTCTGCCTTAGGAGCATCAGAGAGCACCTCTACGGGGATCTCGATAGCTACCTCCTTGTGCAGACGTACCGTAGCGGTGTAGTTACCGATCTCCTTGATCGTCTTGATGAAGATCAGCTTACGCTCGGTCTCTAGACCTAGCTTAGCGAGCTCCTCAGCGATCTCAGCAGCGGTTACGGAGCCATAGAGGCTACCCGTAGCTACGTTGGTATGAGTTGTGATGGAGAGGCGTACACCTTCGTACTTCTTTGAGCGTTCCTCAGCCTCCTTCTTGATAGCGGCGATCTTGTGAGCACGCTGGCGAAGGTTTTCAGCTAGGATCTTCTTCGCTGCTTCAGTAGCGATGATAGCCTTGCCTGTGGGGATTAGAAAGTTGCGACCGTAGCCGTTCTTTACCGTGACGATATCGTCCTTGTAGCCGAGACCGACTACGTCTTCTTTCAAAATAACTTCCATTGTATTCTGTCTCCTCTGGGTTTATTCTTTACTTATTCGTGTAAGGGGCGGTGCCTTACTTAGCCATGTTGTCCGTTACGTAGGGTAGCAGAGCCAGGTGACGAGCACGCTTGACGGCCTGAGCTACACGGCGCTGGAACTTGAGGCTGGTGCCGGTGATGCGACGTGGGAGGATCTTGCCCTGTTCGTTAAGGAAACGCTTGAGGAACTCGGGATCCTTGTAGTCGATATACTTGATACCGCTCTTCTTGAAGCGGCAGTACTTCTTCTTCTTGCTATCTACCGTAAGGGGGGTAAGGTAGCGTACTTCTGTTGATGCAGCCATTTTCTTTGCCTTGTCTTTGGGTGGGTTATGCCTTACGGCTTCTTCTCTTCTCAGCGTATGCGTGAGCGAACTTGTCCTGACGGAAGGTCAGGAATCGAAGGACATTCTCGTCGCGACGGAACTGCGTCTCTAGCGTAGCGATCGTCTCAGGCTGAGCCTGGAACTCTAGGAACTGATAGTAGCCCGTAGACTTCTTGGCGATGGGGTAGGCGAGCTTCTTGAGCCCCCAGTTCTCTTCGTTCACGATCTCAGCGCCTTCGCCCTTGAGTACATCAACGAACTTTGCGACCGCTTCCTTTACCTGAGCTTCAGATAAATCGGGAGTAAGAATGAAAACGGTTTCGTAGTTATTCATTTCTCGTTACTATTATGAGAGTTAAAATTATCGGGCGCAAAGGTACGTAAATATCTCTATCACTCCAAATGTATCTAGCTGTGATCATTCACGATACAGCTACTATCACGGGAGTGCCGGGGAGCGTACTATGGCTATATCCCCATGCCCTCATCCCCCGAGGGCTCACGGGCAGGCAGGACACGTAGCTCGGTGCGACGGTTGAGGGCATCACATACGGCTTGTTGCTCCTCGGGAAGGGTGGCGATGAAGCCTTCGTCAAGAGCTTGTCCTACCTCTAGGAAGGGATGCTCCTCTGCCACTCGCCGAGTCACCACGAAGGGATGACTCTTCCCATAGCCTCGTGAGCGCAGTCGCCCCTCTGCGATGCCTCGGGCTGTGAGGTAGGAGAGGACAGCGCGTGCGCGTCGCTCCGAGAGTGCGGTGTTGTAGTTATCCGACCCGATACGATCGGCATGGGCGGTCAGCTCGATCACCACCTCGGGGTTATCCTCTAGTAGCCTCAGTAAGACCTCGAGTGCGGGGGTACTCTCGGGGAGGATCTCGGCAGAGTCGAAGGCGTAGTAGAGCTCACGTAGCTGCTCCGTAGTCTCACGACTCGTCAGGTAGAAGTCCACGGTGTAGACCTCACTGCTGTCTGATGGGTCGGTGTGCAGGCGCACGTACTGATTGAGGTAACCGGGGGCAGAGGCGAGCATCACGTAGTCGATGTCGGCGGAGGCACCTAGTCTATAGCTCCCCTCGGTATCGGTCGTGACGGCACGTATCTGATCCTCGGCGGTATTGCCCACTAGACGAAGGGTAGCTCCTGGGATCGGGTAGCCCTCTCGGTCTAGGACAAGCCCCTCGATGAGGGTCTCTATCCGTGCTCGCTCGAAGCGATAGAGGTGAGGGCGACCACGCTGGTCATCACGGGACGAGGCTAGGAAGCCTACCTCCAGCAGTCTACCCGTAGGATCAAGTTCGCTGACCCGAGGGGCGGGGGCTAGGCCATAGTCATCTGCGGGGCTATTGATCGGGGCGGGGAGGTGTGTGACCTCATAGCGACCACTCGGCAGGAGCTGTGCCCGATATATATCAAGTCCCCCAAGCCCTACATGCCCATCGGAGGCGAAGTAGAGTAGGCTGTCTGAGACGGCGTATGGGTAGAGTTCGTCGCTGGGGGTATTGACCTCTGCTCCTAGGTTGTAGAGAGCCCCTGGGATGCCATCTACTAGCTCTACTCGGTAGAGATCCTTACCTCCCTTGCCTGAGGTGAGGTCAGAGACGAAGAAGAGCACTCGTCCCGAGGGGCTAAGCGAGGGGTGTGCCACGAGTACCGTGCTGTCCGAGAGGAGCTCGACGGGCTCGGCCTCACTCCATCGTCCCTCCATCCCTAGTGTGGATCGGTAGATCCTAGCCGTGTGTACTCCTTCTCCTCCCTGCTCTGCTAGGGTGAGGTACATCGTACGACCGTCGGGGCTAAGGGTGGGAGTCCCGAGGTCAGCCTGGGGATGCCCAAGGCCAGCAAGGGTATCTAGTCGTCGCTCCCAGATCCCGTTCGCTCCTTGTCTCAGGACGTAGATCCGACCTAGCCCCTCCCCGGTGATCGGGCTTGAGCTCTTGGGGGATCCCCCGAGGGGGCGGGTGCTCGTCAGATAGACTGTCTTCCCCTCGGGCGAATAGGCAATGCCGTAGTCGCTACGGGTGGAGGAGAGGTGGCCTGCTCGCTCTACCTTATATATAGAGTGCGCTGCGGTGCTTGGGGGGTGGCTGAGGGCGAGGCTTGCGCTCTCCAGTATACGACGAACCTCCCTACTCGTGGAGTCATGGCTAAGGTAGCGTAGAGCGAAGGCTCTGGCTTGTTCGGGGGCACCCACCCCCAGCGAAGTCTCACTGAGACGTAGGAGCAGAAGACTATCAGGGTAGTGGTGACGCAGGGCTGCGAGGTAGCTCGTGTGGGCAGAGGCAAAGGCTCGGGTACGACGAGCGTTCTCCCCGGCACGAAAGGCAAGGCGTGCCCGCTCACTCGCCTGCTTAGCTGGTGTCTTGGTGTAGAGTCTTCGGTAGAGCTCTGCTGCACGATGGTACTCCCCTCGTCGCTCAGCGTGCTCAGCCTCCCGCTCTAGGCGAGGGCTACAGCTAGTGACCATGAGTGCCCACCCAAGGAGGAGCAAGGGGATGATACGTGTGCGGTGCATGGGCTCTAGGGGATGTGGATGAGCTTGTGTACCTGTAGGCTGAGTCGCCACTCAGGATGCTGGAGGATATAGTCTACGCAGAGGGCTACAGCGGTGGGATCGACTTCGCCCTGATCCCTCCCCACGAAGATAGGGCTGAGGAGGTAGGCTTCGGCTGGTGGGAGCTCCTCGATACTCGGGGGGAGGTCTATGTCCTGACCTATGGGGAAGCGAAACTCTCCCACACCGTCGGGGAAGTTGCGGTGCAGTAGGCGCATAGCCTCCTTCTTCGGGCTGCAGGTGATGTAGTCCAGCCCATGGGGAGGGCGGCGGGTACCGTTGGTCTCGATAGACTGATGATAGCCCAGAGCTTTGAAGTAGGCGACGACCTCATCGGTTAGCTGTAGGGTTGGCTCGCCTCCCGTCCAGATGATCCGTCGGCAGGGCCACTGAGCGATATGATCCCGCAGCTCCTCTAGGCTCATCTCTGAGCCACTCTCGTACTCGGTGTCGCAGAAGCTACAGCTGAGGTTGCACTTGCTCAGACGGATGAATATAGAGGCTCTCCCCATATTCAGTCCCTCGCCCTGCAGGCTATAGAATATCTCATTTACTAGCATCCTTTTTCTCTTCGTTTACACCTGCAAAGATACAGCTACGCTACCGATACATAGGCAGACACCCCCACAGCACGACCCCAGGAGTGTCTGGTGGCCGTGCTGTGAGGGTGTCGTAGGGAGCATCTGTAGGGCTCTACCCCTTCGCTCTACGTACCAGAGGCATGGTAGAGCAGCGCAGTAGTCCTCCCATCTTGGAGATCTCCTGATAGGGCGCCTCCTCGACGGTCATCCCCCAAGCCGAGCGTAGGTGTTGGTTGAGGCGGATGAAGTGCTGGTCGCTGATGAGGGCATCAGGCCCGAGGGAAAAGATATTCGTATTCATATAGTACGCCTCCTCGGGGGTCACGGAGAAGAGGTTGTCGTGCCCAAAGATCTCCTCCAGCAGGCCTATGTCCTGCTTGTGTAGGAAGCCCTCCTTGTAGATCAGAGCCCGTCCCCGGGAGACTGGCTGGAAGGCACAGTCTAGGTGCAGGACGGAGCGGTGCGGGTCGTGGTCGTGCTTCCTCAGCTCTAGTGGGATGACACGCTTGCGGGGGAACCGCTCCCGTAGGAAGTCGATGGCGTAGCGGTTCGTGCGGGCGGTCTTCAGGTCGGGGTAGTCATCCCCCAGATAGGTGCCCACGAAGAGTAAATCATCGTAGAGGAGGATGTCCCCGCCCTCGGTATGTACCTGCTCGGGTAGGTGCTCTATGTGTCCCTCGGCGATACGGGGTAGGATAGAGGTGGCGAAGGCGTCTGTCTCTAGGGCTCGATCGGGGATGAGATTGGAGATAAAGAAGGTGTCATCGATCGTGAAGCCTACGTCTCGGGCGAAGATCTGGTTGTAGTTCTCCAAGGGTGTCGGGCGTAGCACCTCCACCCCATAGCGCTGGAGGATGGAGAGGACTACATTCATCTCGCGGATGACATCGCTCTCACGGGGATAGATCCCCCGGCTGACAGCCTCATAGCTCTTGGCATCATAGGTCTCGGAGAGCTTAGGTACGTCTCCGAGACTCTGGGGCAGTCCGAGTACCACGACCTGCAGCTGATCGGTCTCGTTGGTGACGTGTGGGATGATAGCTTCCATAATTGCTTACTGTATTGCTCACCCCCATTGGGCGGTCAAGAGGGTGGTGTACCGCAAATATACGTAAAGTTCTTTGTTTTTGGAAGAAACGTTGTCTGTTTGATCGAATATCCCTCTCGTGTGGTACCTCTGTGGTAGGGGAGTCTGGCAGAGTATCGCCCCCGTGAGGGCTCGCTCTAGGCTGGGAGCTCGCTGGACGGGGTAGGGGAGGGGGGTGGAGACGGTGCTTGGGGCAGGGACTTCCCTAAGGTCACCAGCGGTCAAGTACGAGGCTCCCGAGGAGTATATATCCCGACAGAAATATCTGTGTCCTAGGGGGTAGGTGTACCCATCCTACACCCACTATCTGGGAGGGGAGAGTATACACGTGTGTACACTCTTGTATACCCGCGTGTATACTGTAGTGTACAAGCGTGTACACTGCAGCGCTCTAGGTATGTCCCCTGTGGAGCTCTTGCTGACTGCCCGTAGAGAGCCTTCGCAGGCATAGTCCTAGGGGCTAATGCCTAGGCATACCGAGGATTAGGCCGAGCTATCCTCCGGGTATAAGGTACCCTCTTCGCCCGTGTACGCTGACCTTTGCCCAATAGCCCTTATCTTTGTGGCACGTATCATATCGTACTACATAACAATAGAAACCTACATGGAGTCCATCAAGCTTGATCGGCAGCTCTTCATCGATGCCGCTCTTATCCTCCTCGGCTCGTTCCTCCTAGCCACGGGCTATAGCCTCTTCCTCGCCCCTGCACATATCAGTCCTGGGGGAGTATATGGCTTGGCACTCGTTATCCGAGAGCTCCTACGCCAGCTCTTGCACGTGGAGACTGGGCTGGGGACGATCGCACTCTTCTTCAATATCCCCCTCTTCCTGCTCGCTATGCACGGGCTGGGGCGGATGTCGGCTATCAAGACGGTGGTGACCTTCATCCTCGTGGCCCTCTTCTCAGACCTCATCGACGACTGGTTCGCTGGGAAGCCACTGGTCGAGGATGCGATCCTCTGCAGCTTCTATGGGGGAGCGATCCTAGGGGTGAGTGTCTGGATGATCTTCCGAGCGCAGAGTACTTGTGCGGGGACGGATACCCTGGCTCGGGTGCTCTCTCGTACCTTCAATACCAAGGTCAGTACGCTCATCATGCTCATTGACTCCATCGTCGTCCTCCTGGGCCTCTGGGTCTTCGAGGACTGGCGTGTGCCCCTCTATTCCTGGATCGCTATCTTCATCTATAGCAAGGTCGTGGAGGCGCTCCAGCCTCAGAACCCCCACAAGTCTATCTTCATCATCTCGGACAAGGCCGAGGAGCTACGTGATGTGCTCGTGGGACGTATGGGAGTCAGGGGGACGTTCCTGCATGGTCGGGGGATGTACACCGGGGCTGAGCGTGAGGTGCTCTTCATCATCATACAGCGCAAGAACCTCCAGCCCCTGAAGAAGCTCGTCCTAGAGCTAGACCCCCGCGCCTTCATCACGACGGCAGACGCTACCAACGACACCACTCCTATCCTCCTCTAGTCCCACCTATCTATCCCGAGAGATTATGAAGCGTATACTCTTCCTACTCGCTCTGCTTGTCCTCCCACTGCCGAAGCTATGTGGGCAAGAGCGTCCTCAGGTCCTTGTCGAGACGAGCAAAGGCCCCTTCATCATAGAGCTCTATAACGAGACCCCGATCCATCGGGACAACTTCCTGCGTCTCGTCGATGAGGGCGCCTATGTGGGGGTACAGTTCCATCGGGTCATCAAGGACTTCATGGTACAGACGGGGCACCTCAAGACCCGAGGCCTTGATCGCAAGCTCGAGCTCCCCGAGGACTCTACCGAGACCACTCTACCGGGGGAGTTTCACCCCGAGCTCTATGTCCATGTACGTGGGGCAGTGGCTGCTGCACGCCAGCCCGATGATGTCAATCCCGAGATGCGCTCCTCCAGCTGTCAGTTCTACATCGTCACGGGCAAGTACTTCACCGAGTATGACCTCAAGGAGAAGGCTCAGGGACGTAGCTGGCAGTACACCGATGAGCAGAAGAAGCAGTATATGTTCGAGGGCGGAGCTCCACACCTCGATGGCACCTATACCGTCTTCGGCAGGCTCCTCGACGGCTGGGGGACGATCGATAAGATCCAGCGGGTAGATACCGATGACAACGATCGCCCGCTGAAGAATATCATCATCAAGTCCATGAGACGCTATACACCTAAGAAGAAGTAGCCCCCCTCCCATATACATACATATTGCCCGAGTTGTCCTCTGACAGCTCGGGCAATATGTATGTATATGGGAGGGGGGCTATCGCCCGATCACCTTCCGCTCCTCTCGATCATCTAGGGCTGAGGACGGACGGGTGGGGGGGAGATGAAGGTGTATATCCCTCCTCGTCGGGGACTAGTGACGGAGATCTAAGGAGGGCTCGGTGTATGGCTCTACGGAGCTGTGGCAATGTAGATGCCGAGGGCTATCTGCGTGCACAGTACCACCCACATCAGGACATATCGCTAGGAGTGGGGGATACGACTCTCATCCGATCCTCTCGTGGACGCAAGGGTAGGAAGACCTCCATCACCCCATAGAAGGAGCCTAGGGGAGTAAGACAAGGTGTTCGTATTTCGCACGGCGTTTGTTCCGAAATCGAACATTTATGAGGTGTTTCTGAAGTATTCTCTGATGGTTATTGACGTATCTTTGCAGTCGCGGTCAGTACACTAATTGGGTCATGCTCGCTCTTTCCCCCTCTATAGCTCTCTCTCAAACGAGGTTATACAGGGTGGCTCTCTTCTTAGTAAGGAGGATAGTGTGGTGCCTGATCGCTAGAAATATTAGAGCACATTACGTAACATAGAATGGAAAAGAAGAATAGGACTAATTGTCTCCTCGGAGGAATGCTCCTGCTCAGCCTCCTCCTCTCTCCTCGGTCTGCTCTGGGGCAAACACCTACCTCGGCGTCTCAGCCTAGTGGCGAGGAGGTGAAGCCGCTGCGCCTCTCGATCGACGAGGCCGTACGGCTCGCCCTCGAGCAGAGTGCTCAGGTGAAGACCTCGGGGCTCGCAGTGGACCAAGCACGGTACGAGCAGAAGAAGACCATCGGAGGGCTATACCCCAATGTCAATCTCTCTGGCTCGTACACCTATATGCTCAAGAAGCAAAGGGTCTACTTCGGAGGGGATGACCCCTCTTCGCCCATGGCGGGGATGTTCCCTGCAGATGGGATTGAGATGGGAGAGAAGCATGCTCTACAGGGCGGGATCGTGGCAGGGATGCCCATCATCGCTCCACAGCTCTGGGCGAGTCTCGAGCTAGACAAGCAGGCTGTAGCTCTCGCCGAGGAGAAGGCTCGTAGCTCCAAGATCGCCCTCGAGGCTGAGGTGCGCAAGGCCTATATGGGCATACTGCTGGCTAGGGAGTCAGAGCGTGTCCTACAGAGTAACTACAACAACGCTAAGACGAACTACGACCAGATCGTAGCCAAGTGGCAGCAGGGTGTCGTAGCGGAGTACGACAAGATCCGCATGGATGCTCAGGTGAAGAATATCCTACCGAACCTCGTACAGGCACGTGAGGCCATCCGCCTCTCCGAGGCTAAGCTCAAGGTGCTCCTTGCCCTAGAGCCCACCGTCCCCATCGAGATCACCGAGAGCCTCGGTGACTACCAGGGACGTGTCGCTAGTGCCCTGCCCGAGCGTATGGGCTCCGTATCGCTAGCGGAGAATAGCCAGCTCCGTACCCTAGACCTACAGGGTAAGCAGCTCGACGCCGCTCTACGCGTCAAGAAGATGGCCTTCATGCCCACCCTCTCGCTGAGCTTCAACTATATGTACAACTTCTCTGCGGACAAGCTCAAGCTGGACAACTCCAAGCGTTGGTCGCCCTTCTCCACGATCGCCCTCTCGCTGAGTGTCCCCCTCTTCAATGGCTTCTCCCGACAGAACGATGTCCATGCTACCCGTACCCAGCTACAGCAGCTCCAGCTGCAGCGTGTAGATGCCGAGCGTCAGCTACACCTCAGCGCTATGAATAGCCTCAGTGCACAGACCAATGCCATCGAGCAGTTCGTCGCTGCCCGCGAAGCCGTCGCCAGTGCAGAGAAGGGCTACCAGATCGCTCAGGTCCGCTACAAGACGGGTGAGGGGACGATCCTCGAGCTCAACGATGCCGATATGGCTCTCCTGCAGGCTCGCCTTAATTATAGCCAAGCGATCTACAACTACATGGTCGCCCTCTATACCCTCGATGAGCTACAGGGCATATCCCATAGTACCAAGTAATCCCGCATACAACGTAGAATAAACCCTATAGAGATGACAAAGAATAAGAAATATCTCCTGCTCTCGCTCTCCACGCTGGCGCTCCTATCAGCTGCCAGCTGCTCCTCTGGGGGCGCAAGTGCCGAGAGTGGGGAGGCAGTACAAGATAGTACCCGCACCGTAGAGCTCGCCGTGGTGCAGGTACAGCCCCTGAGACTCATGCAGGAGTTCACCGCCCAGTTAGAGGCCAAGGTGACGAACAACATCACGGCCCAGTCGGGCGGTCGGCTCAAGCAGCTCCTCGTCAAGGTCGGCGACCGCGTCGGGCAGGGGCAGGTGATCGCTCGTATGGAGGCCACGCAGGCCAGCCAAGCGCAGATCCAGCTCACGGATGCTAAGACCAACTTCGACCGTATGGACGAGCTCTACAAGGTCGGTGGCGTCTCCAAGGCTCAGTGGGACAATGCCAAGAGTGCTCTTGAGCAGGCTCGTCTGGCCTATAATAATGTAGCAGAGAATACCACCCTACGTAGCCCGATCAGTGGTGTCGTCACCGCCAAGAACTACGACAACGGAGATATGACCTCCCCCCAGCTCCCCGTCGTCGTCATCCAGCAGATCGCCCCCGTAAAGGCTATGGTGAACGTCTCCGAGAAGTACTACTCCCTACTGAAGGAGCGCATACCCGTGACCCTACGTGTCGATGCCCTGGAGGGAAAGGAATTCTCGGGCACGATCTCCAACGTCTATCCTACCCTAGACCCAACGACACATACCATAGCTACAGAGATCGAGGTGCCTAATAGAGATGCTTCGCTTCGCCCAGGTATGTATGCTCGTGTACACATCGACTTCGGCTCCAGGGACGTCCTCTCTGTGCCCGATAAGGCCGTCGTACGCCAGGTCGGTAGTGGCGAGCGCTATGTCTATGTCTATCGTGATGGCAAGGCTGTCTATCAGGTCGTAGAGCTGGGCGACCAGCAGGGCGACCACTATGAGGTCCTCAAGGGACTACAGGCAGGAGACCAGGTGATCATCTCTGCTCCCAGCACCCTGAAGAATGGTCAGGCCGTACAGCCACAGAAGACGACAAAGTAATCCCACCCCATGAGTATCTACGAAACATCCGTCCGTAAGCCGATCACTACGGCACTCATCTACGTGGCGATCACTGTGCTGGGGCTCTTCGCCCTATCACGGCTAGCCATCGAGCTGATGCCTAAGACAGATGCGACGAAGGTCATGATCATCACCTCGTATCCCGGGGCGAGTGCCGAGGACATCGAGACGAACCTCTCGAAGACCCTAGAGAACACGCTCAATGGGATCGATAAGCTCAAGCACATCACCTCCAAGAGCCGTGAGAATGTCTCGGTCATCACCATGGAGTTCCGTGCGGGTACACCTATCGATGAGGCGACGAATGACATCCGTGACAAGCTCGATGCTATATCGGACAACCTACCTGATGGGGCGAAGAAGCCCGTCATCTTCAAGTTCGACAACAGCTCTATCCCAGTCGCTATCCTCTCTGTCGAGTCCGAGGAGAGTAGTAAGGGGCTCTACAAGATCCTCGAGGATAAGGTCAGCAACCCTCTAGCGCGCGTCGATGGTGTCGGGGCAATCAATATCGCTGGGGCACAGAAGCGTGTCATACAGGTCTACTGCGACCCTGCTAGACTAGAGGCTTATCACCTGACCCTCGGGCTGATCTCTCAGCTCATCGCTGCCGAGAATACCAATATCCCTGCTGGCCAGATCGACATCGGCTCCCGTACGAGCTCTATACGTATACAGGGGGAGTTCACCGACCCTAAGCAACTAGAGAATATCGTAGTAGCGAGCTTCGGTGGCAAGGATATCTATCTGCGTGATATAGCTCAGGTCAAGGATACTGTCGCTGAGCGTCAGCAGGAGAACTACGTCAATGGTAAGAGCGGGGCTATCATCATCGTCAATAAGCAGGACGGGTCTAACTCCGTACAGATCGCCAAGGAGATCCGTCGCCTACTTCCCCAGATCCAGTCCTCCCTCCCGTCGGACGTCAAGGTGGGGTACCTCATCGATACCTCCGACTTCATCGTCAGTACGGTGAATAACCTCAAGGATACGATCTTCATCACCTTCATCATCGTGATGCTTGTCGTCTTCGTCTTCCTAGGACGCTGGAGGGCGACGTTCATCATTGTGCTGACGATCCCGATCTCCCTTGTTGCCTCGTTCATCTACCTACTGGTGTCGGGCAATACACTGAACATTATATCCCTCAGCTCTCTCTCCATCGCCATCGGTATGGTCGTGGATGATGCGATCGTAGTACTCGAGAACATCACGACCCACATCGAGCGAGGGAGCTATCCCAAGCAGGCCGCCGTACATGCTACCAATGAGGTCGGGATCTCAGTCATCGCCTCCACGCTGACGATGCTCGCCGTCTTCCTACCGCTGACGATGATGCCTGGTGAGGCGGGGATTATGTTCCGACAGCTAGGCTGGAGTATCAGTATCGTGATGATCGTCTCCACGACAGCAGCCCTATCGCTTACTCCGATGCTCTGCTCACAGCTGCTTAAGCGAGACGCCAATCGCAGTAAGCTGATGGAGCGTTTCTTCGCACCTATCGAGCGCTTCCTAGGTCGCCTAGATCAGGTCTATGCTCGTACACTAGGCTGGACAGTGCGCCACCGCCGTAGCACGATCCTGATCACCATGGGGATCTTTGTGATGAGTCTCCTTGGGCTGAGCTTCATCAAGACCTCTTACATGCCCCAGCAGGATATCGGCTTCCTAGATGTCACGATCGAGCTCCCCGTGGGCACACGTGTCGAGGAGGCCAAGGCTCTAGGGCTAGAGGTAGAGGCTCGCATGCGCAAGGAGATACCCTCCATCGAGACGATCTCTATGAGTGTAGGGCAGGCTTCGGATGGGGATGCTTGGGCTTCTGTGCAGGATAATGGGAGCAATGTCATTACCATGTATGTGGGTATGTACAAGCGCTCAGAGCGCACACAGACACAGGATGAGGCTGCCGACCGCATGCGTAGGATCATCGCTGAGTATCCCTCCGTATCCTCCTATAAGGTCACTACTGGAGGAGGGCAAGAGCAGGGTGGTAATGGTGTATCCCTCGAGATCTATGGACAGGACTTCACAGAGGCCGATACCTATGCCCGTCTCTTCCGTCAGGAGATGGAGAAGAAGTCCACAGCCTCCGGGATTACCATTAGTCGTAAGGACTATGTGCCCGAGATACGCTTTGCCTTTGACAGGCAGAAGCTCGCAGAGAATGGGCTGAACCTAGCTACCGCCTCCTCCTACCTGCGTAATGCCGTCAATGGATCAGTAGCCTCCCGCTTCCGTGAGGATGGGAATGAGTACGATATCCGTGTGAGCTTTGCACCCGATACCCGTCAGTCACTACAGGATATACAGAACATGGTCGTCTATACCCCTCAGGGCAAGGCTGTACGTCTCTCCGAACTGGGACGTATCGAGGAGGCTTTTACCCCTCCGACCATCGAGCGTAAGGACCGTACACGTGTCGTCACAGTCACGGTTAATCCTCGTCCAGGGCACCAGCTCAGTGACCTCGTGGCGGATATCCAAGGGGTACTGAAGGATCATCCCCTCTCCTCAGGGCTGTCCTACAAGATCACAGGTGCCTATGAGAATCAGCAGGAGACCTTCGGAGACCTGACGACTCTGATGCTCCTTATTATTATGATGGTCTTCATCGTGATGGCGGCTCAGTTCGAGAGTCTTGTCGATCCATTCATCATTATGTTCTCCGTGCCGTTTGCCTTCACGGGTGTGTTCATCGGGCTACTGGTGACGCAGGTGCCTCTGGATACGATGAGCTTCATCGGTATGATCATGCTGATCGGTATCGTGGTCAAGAACGGGATTGTACTCATCGACTATATCCGTCTCTGTCGTGAGCGAGGTATGGGTGTGGCACTCTCTGTCACTACCTCGGGTAAGTCCCGTCTACGCCCCGTACTGATGACGACCCTGACTACCGTACTCGGTATGGTACCTATGGCACTGGGTATCGGTGAGGGCTCGGAGATGTGGCAGTCTATGGGGATCACAGTGGCATGGGGGCTCTCCTTCTCCACGCTTATCACCCTGATCCTCATCCCCACACTCTACGCTGCCCTTGAGGCACGTCGTATGGTGCGTGAGCGTCGCCGTATCGAGAAGAAGCTTGCTCGTAAGCTCGCCCACAAGGCTGTGGCTACTCACTAACTGCTAAACGAATGATCATCATGAATGAGAATAAGTCCTTTGCTCCTAGTGAGCCACAGAAGTCCGTCTTCATAGCCTATAATCAGGCCTACCACGAGCTGATCCTTCGTATCCTCGACAAGCAGAACCTCCGGGGCTATACCTCGTGGGAGCAGGCTCGGGGACGAGGTACGACTACGGGTGTCCCTCACATCGGGAGCCATGCCTGGCCAACGATGAACTCCGCCATGCTCATCGTGGTGCCTGCGACTAAGGTGCACGACCTGCTCGCTGCCCTACGTGCGCTAGATGAAGCGACCCCCGACCAGGGGCTCCGTGCTTTCGTCTGGGCTGTCGAGGAGATGATCTAGCCTTAGCCCCCTTCATCGAAGAACTTCTTTCTCTCGGGGCTACCTACCAGATCTATATCTGTGGGTAGCCCCTCTTCGTTGGAAGGCTTGGGTGGACTGACCCCGATATGGCAGGGGGGAGATTCCCTGGAGTTAGTATAGATAAGTCAGGGCCGACGCATGATCTCGCTCGCACACTCCTGCCTTTGGATCTTCGGGGGTATTATTTCTGCTCCCAGGGAGCCTTAGCCCATCACTAAAGATCCTAGGTATTATATCCCCAGAAACAGACATACAAGCGAGCCCTACAGAGAAGATACTTAGAGCGCACTTGTGTACACGCGTGTATACAGTTGTGTACACGTGGGTATACAGTTGTGTACACGCGTGTACACTCATCCCTCCTAGGTAGGAGGTATTCGCATGGCATATCTAGACTAGGATACGGATACTTCTATCTTCGGCGTATACTCCTTGTCGACCTTGCCCTCGCACTATAGTGATTTCATGCATCAGCCCTGACAGATAAGTGGCTGGCTATTCACTATAATAATCGTATCTTTGCGAGCAAGTATAATCACTAGTAGATTTACTAATTCGAATTAGTATTTAGTTATGGAAATTATCAAGATCGTCGGGCGTGAAATCCTCGACTCGCGTGGGAACCCCACTGTAGAAGTAGACGTGCACCTAGCATGTGGTATCATCGGCCGTGCTGCTGTCCCCAGCGGTGCCTCTACGGGTGAGAACGAAGCTCTCGAGCTACGTGATGGTGATAAGAGCCGCTACCTCGGTAAGGGTGTCCTAAAGGCTGTAGAGAACATCAACAGCGTCATCGCTCCTGAGCTCTACGGTATGAGTGCCCTCAATCAGCGCGAGATCGACCTAAAGATGATCGCCCTCGATGGTACCAAGACCAAGAGCAAGCTCGGTGCAAATGCTATCCTCGGTGTCTCGCTGGCTGTAGCCAAGGCTGCTGCTCAGTACCTGGACATCCCCCTCTACCGCTACATCGGTGGCACGAATACCTACGTGCTCCCCGTACCTATGATGAACATCATCAATGGGGGCTCTCACTCGGATGCTCCTATCGCCTTCCAGGAATTCATGATCCGTCCCGTCGGAGCCTCTTCCTTCCGTGAAGGTCTTCGTATGGGTGCCGAGGTCTTCCACAGCCTCAAGAAGGTACTCCACGACCGTGGCCTAAGCACTGCAGTAGGTGACGAAGGTGGTTTCGCTCCTGCTCTCAACGGTACAGAGGACGCTATCGAGTCGATCCTGAAGGCTGTAGAAAAGGCAGGCTATGTACCCGGTAAGGACATCACGATCGCTATGGACTGCGCTTCCTCGGAGTTCTTCAAGGACGGTGTGTACGACTACACGAAGTTCGAAGGTGCACACGGGGTCAAGCGTACAGTCGATGAGCAGGTCGCCTTCCTCTCCGAGCTCGTAGAGAAGTATCCTATCGACTCGATCGAAGATGGTATGGCAGAGAACGACTGGGAAGGCTGGAAGAAGCTCACCGACAAGCTCGGCAAGAAGATCCAGCTCGTAGGTGATGACCTCTTCGTAACGAATGTCGAGTACCTCCGTCGTGGTATCGCTGAGGGCTGTGGTAACTCTATCCTCATCAAGGTAAACCAGATCGGTACCCTCACCGAGACACTCGACGCTATCGACATGGCACACCGCCACGGCTTCACCTCCGTCACCTCCCACCGCTCTGGTGAGACCGAGGATGCTACGATCGCTGACATCGCAGTGGCTACGAACTCTGGTCAGATCAAGACGGGTTCGCTCAGCCGTACCGACCGTATGGCTAAGTACAACCAGCTCCTCCGCATCGAGGAAGAGCTTGGTGATCTCGCTGTCTACGGCTACAAGCGCGTCAAGTAGTCTCTGCTACTGACTCCACAGATACGTCGAGCCCCTGAGTGTGACCCTACACACTCAGGGGCTCGCTACGTCTCTATAGGTACCCATGCTCTCCCTACGAGTGAGGGGTGTATAGCCCCCCCTCTGGAGACCTCGGCCTCGGCGTAGGAGAGGTTAGTCGCTAATTTGTTGTACATTTACCCTAAATATAATATGGAGTACCCTATCAGCCCCCGTGGGGGAGGGTGGGGGACACAACTAACTAAACAATACTTCAGTATGAGCCAGATAAAAGAATTCATCAAGCAGAATGAAGGTCGTTTCCTAGAGGATCTATTTGCCCTCATCCGTATCCCATCCGTGAGTGCCCAGAGTGAGCACAAGCCCGATATGCAACGCTGTGCAGAGCACTGGCGTGAGCATCTGCTGAGCCTAGGGGTGCAGACCGTCGAGATCTATCAGACGGCGGGTAATCCCATCGTCTTCGGGCACTACGAGAAGGATCCTTCCCTGCCCACCATCCTCGTCTATGCCCACTACGATGTGATGCCCCCCGAGCCACTCGAGCTGTGGAAGAGCGAACCCTTCGAGCCTGAGGTGCGTGACGGTCATATCTGGGCACGTGGCGCCGATGACGACAAGGGACAGTCCATGATCCAGGTCAAGGGCTTCGAGACGGCGATGGCACTAGGGCTGGTACACTGCAACGTGAAGTTCCTCTTCGAGGGTGAGGAGGAGATCGGCTCAACACATCTGGAGCAGTTCTGCCGTGAGCACCTAGAGATGCTACGTGCAGACAATATCATCGTCTCTGACACGAGCATGGTCAGCGCCGAGACCCCTTCGCTCACGACGGGTCTACGTGGCCTAGCTTACTGGGAGATCGAGGTCACGGGTGCTAACCACGACCTACACTCAGGGCACTTCGGTGGTGCGGTGGCGAACCCCATCAACGAGCTCTGTAAGCTCATCGCACAGGTACAGGACAAGGACGGGCGCATCACCATCCCACACTTCTACGACGACGTCGTGCCCCTATCGGATGAAGAGCGTGCGATGATCGCCAAGATCCCATTCAGCGAAGAGGAATACAAGAAGTTCCTCGACGTAGATGACCTCTTCGGCGAAGTGGGCTACCACACCCTCGAGCGTAATAGCTGCCGTCCTAGCTTTGATGTCTGCGGGATCTGGGGTGGTTACCAAGGCGAGGGAGCAAAGACCGTCCTGCCCTCCAAGGCCTACGCTAAGGTCTCCTGCCGTCTTGTCGCCAATCAGGACCACCACACCGTCAGCGAAGCCTTCGTCAAGTATATCGAGCAGATCGCACCCAAGTACGTGCGTGTGAAGGTCACCCCCATGCACGGAGGTGAGGCCTACCTCTGCCCCATCGATCTACCTGCCTATCAGGCTGCCGAGGAAGCTATCGGCGTAGCCTTCGGCAAGCGTCCTCTAGCGGTACGCCGTGGGGGGAGTATTCCTATCATCGCAGCCTTCGAGCGGGTGTTTGGCATCAAGACGATCCTCATGGGCTTCGGTCTGGAGAGCAACGCTATCCATTCGCCCAATGAGAATATGCCCCTAGATATCTTCTACAAGGGCATCGAGTCCGTCGCCGAGTTCTACAAGATCTACCCCAAGAGATAAATCCTCCTGCATGTCCATACTGATCAAGAATGTCCTCCACGAGGACACCATCACTGACGTCCTCATCGAGGGCAACCGCATAGCTCGCATTGCCCCTAACCTCCCCACCCCAGAGGGTGCGGAGGTGATCGATGGGACGGACAAGGCTGTCATCCCAGGCTTCATCAACACCCATACGCATGCAGCGATGACCCTCTTCAGGGGTTACGGCGATGACCTGCCCCTGATGGAGTGGCTCGAGGACTATATCTGGCCCGTGGAGGCCAAGATGACCGCCCACGATGTCTATGTGGGGGCTCGGCTGGCTTGTCTGGAGATGCTGCGCTCGGGGACTACATGCTTCCTCGATATGTACATGCATCCGCTGGAGACGGCTCGGGCTGTGGAGGAGCTGGGGCTACGTGCCCACCTCTCCTATACGCTCTTCGACCAAGGAGGGGCGGAGCGTGCAGCCCTTGACCGTAAGCGTAGCTACGAGTACTACGAGGCCTTCAAGGCCTTTAGTGACCGCATCACCTTCACCCTCGGGCCTCACGCTATCTATACGGTCAGTGGGGAGCAACTGCAGTTCTGCCACAAGTTCGCCGTAGAGCATAATGTCAAGATCAATCTCCACCTAGCAGAGACCAAGGGCGAGGTGGACGAGTGTGTTCGCCAGCATGGCTTGACGCCCGTGCGCTACCTCGAGAAGCTCGGTATCCTGAGCGAGCACCTGATCGTCGCCCATGCCGTGTGGGTGGATGATGAGGAGATGGATCTCCTAGCAAAGCATCGGGTAAGTGTCGTGCATAACCCAGCCTCGAATATGAAGCTGTGCAGTGGCTATACCTTCAAGTACGAGGAGATGAAGAAGCGGGGCATACGCCTCGGCATCGGCACAGATGGTTGCTCCTCGTCCAACAACCTCGATATGGTCATAGCGATGAAGCTAGCTTCGCTCCTGGGTAAGGCTTGGCGGTTTAGCCCTACAGCGACCAAGGCTGCGGACATCTATCACACCGTCACTATCGGCGGGGCAGAGATCCTAGAGATCCCCGCAGGACGTATCGCCGAGGGTATGCTCGCTGACTTGTCCCTTGTAGACCTCAACGTACCAGAGCTGGTGCCTCTGAATAGCCTGACCTCCAACCTCGTCTACGCCACCTCCGGCAGTAGCTGTATCGACACCGTCATCATCGACGGTGTCATACGCATGCGAGACCGCTACGTCCCAGGCCAAGAAGAGATCATTGCCGAGGCCAGGGAAGTCGCCCGACGACTATTCGGACACGGATAGATATACGTCGTCAGAATCCTCTTATAGACTAGCCCACATAGCTCCTATGCTGTGTGGGCTAGTTTGTATCCTTACCCCTGTAATTGTCGGAGAGCTGCAACATCGCAAAATATACTCCGCTCGACAAAGACACATAGCTCTCGCGAGCGGGTAGCTCCGTTAGCTCCCGCGTATTGATGACGTCGCTACCTGCGTCGCACCTCATTAGAGGATCACTCTATTAAACTATAATGTATCTTTGTGAGGTACTAACTTATTGAACGATAACCTATGCTTGAAGGAGACAACACATCCATACAGATAGTTCATGGCCCTGCAGGAGAGGATCTACGGAAGGTTAAGGCTTCTCTGGAGAGGACAGCCTACTGTTGGTGCACCATACGTAAGAGTGACCGTGAATATCCTGAGGGATATAGCTATCATGCTCACAACCGTACACTACTACGACGATATGATGACTGAGGAATGACACTTCACGCTCCGTCATAGGGAACGACGATAGGAATACCAATCAAACACATAGAAAATACTCCTAACGAATGAAGAACGACATCCCCCACCTCTGTGAAACAAGCCAAGTTACCTTTGCCAAGTTCGCCATCTTGTCCCTTGGTATGAGGTGCTCAGTAACTATGATACAGGGTCGAAATAATATGGACTGTAGCCCTCACACCAAGAGGGAAACTCAGATAACTAAAAGATATAGGATTATGAGACGAATGGTTCTAGCCCTCTACTTGCTCGTGCAAGTAGTGACCCTGTCAGCAGGGATACCTATCTTCCCTAACTGCTATGGAGAGATAGCTAAGTGCAAGGTCGTTGATACAGCGATGTATGAAGTTAGCTACAAAATCGTAGTCAAACTATACACCGACCCCAAGTATCGTCATCTGGGATATACAGATGTGCAAACTTTGCTCATCGGTAAGCGGATATCCGCCACCTACAGCAAGGATATTCTAAGACTCCGAGAGATAGCAGATGAAGAGAGAAAGCGAGGGGCTGAACTCATCACTGCCCACGGCGGGATAACCTTCCCTGAAGATATCTTCAAGGGATATCCGAGCTCGAAGGAGTTAACAGCATCGTACCGTCTTTTCTTAGGAGCAGGGTATGGAAGATATACCGAGCCCAAGCCCAACTTTGGGTGGGAAATCCTACCCGAGACGAAGAATGTCCTTGGATATAAGTGCCAGAAAGCAAAGGGTAAGTTTCGGGGCCGTGAATATGTTGCCTGGTTTAGCTCGGATATACCACTATCCGATGGGCCGTGGAAATTCTGTGGGCTTCCTGGGCTAATACTAGCCGTCCAAGATACAAAGGAAGAGTTTGTCTTTACCTGTACCGCGATAGAGAATAAGAAGTCTACTCCTATTCGCTTCTGGACCTACCCGCATATCGAGACGACGCGTGATAAGCTACGACGCATCATTCTGCGTATGCATAAGCAACCTATCGTCTTCTGTGAGCAAGCAACGGGGGCACAAATCTATATGGGAAATACGAATAAGAATCGAGATTTCTCTTTTGAATGGCTATGGCTAGAGGTGGAATAAAGAGCCTGAAGTATAAGGCTTATGCCGTTGCCCCATACGATGTAGAGGCTCCCACACAGTATCAGAGGCGGTACTTCCCCATGCAAAGCAGTGCTCCCCATCTGTAGAACTTGATTGTATCGATTCGGTGACTGTGCCATAGTGGAAGGTAAGCGCAAACATTAGCTTTCTGTAGTTTAAGTAAGTATTAGGTGCCGTGAAAAGTCTAGTATTCATCGCTACTCTGTTTCTTGTGTCTGCATCCGCTCTGTTGGCACAGCGAGATTGTATCTTTGCTGTAGCTCGCTCCCTAGCTAAATATAGGACTCTGGACACAGCACGATACCTTGTTAGATACCGGTACCTATCGAAAGCTTCCACACAGCAGAAAGTGGCAGACGAAGATGTCGTCACCCTCCAGATCGGAGATAGGTACACCAAGTCCTATAGTGAGAACCTATACCAGACAGACTCCGTCGCTACAGTCTTGCTCAAACAGGGGACACGAGTGCTACCTACATATTCTGACTATGCACAAAGGGAGGATCTATACACCTGTCTAGTGGATCAATCTGTGACTACAGTATATAGGACGTTCTCCGATGGTCCAGTCTTGCGCTATCAGGAACCCCTCCCTCAGATTAAGTGGGAATTTTCTAGTGAAAAGAAGACCATCTTAGGCTACCCTTGCCAACTAGCGACTTGCCGATTCCGAGGGCGAAACTATAGTGCTTGGTTTACACTCGCATTGCCTCTTTCTGCTGGCCCTTGGAAGTTCTCTTCTCTCCCCGGCCTTGTCCTAGAGGTCTATGATGATACAGGAGAAGTGAAGTATACAGCAGATGAGATTTTACACAGGACGACCTTCATAAAGCTCTGGGATTGGCCCTATACAGATACTACGAGAGAGCAGGCTAACCGAACCATTGCATGTATGTTCCGTAACCCAGCTCGGTTCCTTAGATCGATAGGTGCTCCCCAGGTGTTCACCCCCGAGGGTCCTCTCACATCAGACTTCACATGCCCCTATAATCCCATTGAGTTGGAATAAATCCTCTCTATCTCCCTTACGAACGTATTTAGACGGAAGCCTCACCTAGGCGGAAGTCTACGGCTCATGTCCTATTCTTAATTCTTGCGCACGTTTTTTGGGCGTGCGCAAAATGTGCGCAAATCATGCGTAAAAAGCCCTAAAATCCTAGTTTGTCCGTACGGCTCCAAACTAGTGGGATAGCTGTGTAACTAGATGATGCACAGACGCTATCAAAGAAAAAGCGGTTACTGTGAGGTAACCGCTCTGTGAATCGCCTGGGTTCGCACTATTCCGCTATAAAAGTATGAATTTTCAATGAGTATAGAAACTTCAAAACGCAGATATGCGCGGGGCGTGCGCTATTTTGTAGTGGGTATATTGATTGTATCAATTTGCGTAATACGAATATTCGTATTATCTTTGTGGTGTGATTAGATAATAAACAACAACGCCTATGACAAAGAAAATGGAACTAGAGGAAGAAGAAGTGGAGCTCATAGAGCTCATTCGGAATATCCGAAGAGCTTACCCGAATGGATATGAGCAACTCCTACTTGCAGCACAACAGGTCTTCGATGACCTAGTAGATCTCCCTTAAAAGAAACAGCCACCTCCTCGAACTATCGAGGAGGTGACTGAAACTAAAAAGAAACTAATGATAGTTGTATGACGATGAGTGTTTCAGTTCACATGCCCGTAAAGGAAGCTACAGAGCAATGTAGCGTAAAGGAGAAAGTCAGTGACATCCTACTTGACATATCTTGGCGTGGCCTAGCACGCCGATACTTTGGCAAGTCATCCTCGTGGATGTACCACAAGATGGATGGCATATATGGTGGCCTCAATGCAGGGTTCACCGAGCAAGAACAAGCCGAGCTCAAAGGAGCTCTTTGTGACCTAGCCGATCGGATTCGACGTTGTGCAGATGCTCTATAAAAGAAGGGGGATCATCTAATCACAAATCAAGTCACTAGGCACCCCTTCTTTATGACCCTCGAGATTTCGATCTCGGGGGTCATTGCTTTTGCCTCCTTTAGCGCCGTCTCCATTTCCGAAGGGCAAGTATCACCGCTGCGAATACTATCGGGACGACGCATAGCAAAAGCGCTGAGCGCCGTAACTCTTGGAAGAAGGGACGGGGTACCTCACGAACCACTTCAACTGGGACTGGTATGGTGTCGGTACGATAAAGACGAATGGTGTCGTGTACCTTTCGTTCTCGGGAACGCCACACCTCTCGCTCTCGGTAGACGGTATCTCCTCGGATCTTCTCCTGGACGTAGATGCTGTCATGGATGAGGACACTGTCACGTACAACTCGGTCGCGCCACTCAGTCTTTATCCGCTCCAAGGTCACGGTTCGTGTCCTCACCTGACAGCCCACTAGGAATAACCACGGGTAGATAAGGAGAGCAAGGAAAATCTTTTTTCTCTTCATAGCACCTCTTAGTTTGGGAAAGGAATTATCTCTGGAAAGGGGTAGCGAGACTGTTCGTCTATCGGGCTTGGGCGAAAGGCGTCAGGTCTTGGGGCAGGACGGCGGATATCAACACGCTGTAGAATCAATGCAGCCCCTTGCCAGATAGCGTCGTATCGGTAGTACATTGCGCGCCTTGGGGCGATGATGAGTTCCCCACTAACGTGTCGCTTATCCTTACTCCTCCCGCCATTTCCAGCTTCAGACACCTTTATGTATTCCACTTTCAGGAAGGGTACACGAAGTTCATCGTAGAAGATGACACTCGCAGGAGGATGAGCATCAGCCCACCCCTTATAGATATTCGTGGACAGATTTTCCCAGCCCTTGAATAGTCCGTACTCCGTAAATCGGAGTACCTCCCCTGGAGCAATCTGGTAGAATGTCGGGTCATGGACATAGCCAAAGGCCTGCTCAATATTACTGTAGTTAATACGTCCCATAGCGAGTCTACTGTAGACGAATAGGTTTGTCTCCATATCCGGAGCAGAGAAGGGATACGACGCTCCAGTGGCACGAGAAAGAAGTAGAGTGTGCTCGGGCTGAGGCCGTGGGCGTACGCTACCCGCGGTCTCTGCCCCTGCCACGTAACATAAAGGGAAGCGCCTCGTATGGTGCCACTTGCCATCTGCATAGTCGTTATTAGGGATGTCGAAAACGACATTACACCACCAGAGTCCAAGATGCTGCTTCTCCCACGGTAGCTCCACGAAGAGCAGGTTATGTCGCCCTTCTCGTTCCCCGATGCGGATAGGAATATCGCTGTAGACATCCCCACACTCGCTACTGAGCGTGACGGTCAGCCCCTCCACCTGTCTAAGATCTAGTGGCGGGGGGAGCGGGTCTCCAACGGGAGGAGGGTTTCCGGGCTCTTCGAAGTCGATTATGAGGCTGAAGAGCTGGTCGGTACCATAGGGTACACGTACAACATTCTTTAAGTCTATCATTGTCGTATCATCCTGTTTGAAGTGAAGGGAGTGCCCATGGGCTCTTCCTGTAATTACTTAATATGCTTGTATCCTCTCCCGTTATATAGGAGGACTTGGCCCCGAGGCTTACTACCTTCGGCGGCAATAGAGACGTGCACCCATCTACTACTGCTTTTCGGACGCTCATCAATGAGCTGGTCAAAGCCTCCGAGGGCTCTAATTACCTCAAATAGGCGCGGGAGATCCTCCGTGACAAGGTCTGCGGCTAGACCATAGAGGTGCTGGCTGTCTGGAACGCCACCGACAGCTTTATTGAGGCGAGGACTCCGGTAGCCACTAGACACTCGGATTGGAGCGCCATAAGCCTCACGGATCTTGTCGAGGTAGACCATGAGACGGTGAAGATTGGAGAGAGCCACGGGGGTAGGGGTGTTAGACCAGCCTCGATTTGTGGCCGTCGAGCTGTGAACGAGTTCGGAGAGGGTAAAGTACTTAGTCCTGAGGCTGGGACTGGGATTGAGATTCATCTTGGGTCTGATTTTTGGGTGGAATAAGGGAGATAAGTCGGGAAAGCTGTTGGATATCCTCTTCAGATAAGCCTTTAGTCTTTGCCCGTAAGATGAGGTGGAGCGCGCTCTCTAAAACTTCGAGTCCACCTTGAACTTTTTCTGATAGAATAACTTCGTCCTCGTCAGGGAGGGATGGGTCATTCACGGAGCGATTTTCATAAACGCTACGGAGTTCAATAATGAGGACGAGGATGGTACCGAGGGCGCAGAAGTAAGGGAGCTCCGGCATACTGAAACGAGTCCAGAAGTCCACGATATAGAGAGCAACGTCCATCATGGAAAGCAGAAGCAGGCAGGAGAGGTAGCTATTAACCTTGCTGACAGTTTTCCTCAAAGCCTTGCTAGTACGTGCAACTCCGAGCCGCTTTGCCTTGTGCCAGCCACTAGAGAGATCTATGAGCACTGCTATAAGTACAATTCCGTGCAGGGCGACAAAGAGGAGGCTATCTCGGATGAGATCGGCTGTAGAGACTAGTGTAGTGAGTGTTGGGAACATAGAGATAGGGAATGAAAAGGTGAAGAGATAGACTTTATCGAGTCTTATGTCGGGTAGCCACTGTGGAAAGTTGGAGAATGTCTCTAGCTCGGATGTGCCCTTCTACTTCTACCCTTAGGGCACTAGCGCTGGTGAGGTGGTTCGCCAACCGTCCCTGCTGAGCCTTATTGAGGATAAGCTCTCCCGGATTGACACGTGCTAGTACGCGATCTCCGGAACCATCACCACCTGGGACAATCCCTCCACTGGCGAACTTGGGCACCTTGTTGGCTGAAGAGGCAATAGTAGCGATTAGGGCACCGATCATAGCGCCTGCGATAGCAACGCCCACAAAGGGAAGGGCGGCATGCGCCTTTGCAACCTTAGCTGCAGCACCGATGGTGTCAGCCTTGGTCTCTATAGTGGTGGCAGCGGTACGGGTGGCGGAGAGTCCTACTTCGGTGGCTGTACTGGTAGTCTCAGCTGTCGTAACAGCTGTCGTCTGGGCGATCTTTTGGGCGGTGAGAGCCTGCTCTACGGCGGCAGCAGTTTCACGAGCTTTAGTGAGCTCCTGGACCATAGAGACGAGGCTAAGGATTGTATCGATACCTTGGCTGGCGGAGTCGAAGACTGCAAAGAAGCGCTCCCAAGCACTGGCACTCTCGTCGGGGTCAAAGGCTTTCTTTAGGCCGTCGAAGGCGCCCTTTAGGTTGCGAGCGCTTTGAGCGACGGCCTTGATCCCGGAGAGGGTCTTGTCAGCGATGGCCTTCTGATACTTCTTGAGATCCTCGGAGAGCTCTGCTAGCTTTACAGCCTGCCCAAGTGTCTTGGCTTCGGCTTGTGCCTTCTGCAAGGCTTCTCCAACCTCTAGTCCAGCCTTCTGGGCTTTCTCTAGCTGGCCGATATACTCATCAAGGAGTTCTTTCTCATCCTTTCGCTTGTCAAGTTCTGTCTTCTTGTAGTCAAGCGTCGTATCACGGCTCTTGCGTGAGGGTAAAAGGCTAGGGGTAAGCTTTTGAAGATCTCTCTGCAATTCTTCTGATAGCTGGATCTTTCGGATCTCCTCACCTGAGGTGGAGGTCTCGGTGGAGACGATCTTTCGACGAGTGGATGCGATGAGTTCAGCGAGAGCCTTATGGTACTCCTCCTCTGATAAGACGCCTTCGGTACGCTCCAGAGTAAGGATTTTTGTCTGATGGGTGTACTCACGCTGTAGGGAGGCGATAGCAGACACTTCGGCTATCTCGGAGAGCCTGGCTTGGACATAGGCATCGGAGGCATCAAGCTCACGGCCTGAGGCGATGAGAGCCGAAAGTTCTGCCTTGGCTCGGTCTGCACGGGCGTTGCGAAGGTCGTCTTCGCTAGCAATACCGGCGGATACCTTAGCGGAGAGCGCTCGGAGCTCGGTAGCGCTCCTTTGCTTCTCTTCTATGAGATCTCGGTCGGTAAGAAGGAGCCCTTGGAGCCTCTTGTATTGCTCGTCCTCCAAGGATCGAGCACCTAGGAGAGATGCCAAGCGTTCAGTGTGAGTCTGGGCAACCTTATCTAGGGCAAGTCGATAGTCGTCGGTACTCTTGTAGAGCTGTGCTGTACGCTTGTTCTCGACCTCCTGTAAGTCTTTCGCAGCAGCCTCTCGGGCTCGTTCGAGATCAGACTTCTTACCCTTCTTATCCACCTCTCCACTACTAGTAGCAGATCCTTGCCCTTGAAATCTTCCGCCTATCTCCTTGACAGCAGCATTTGCTTCCCCCTCGATGCGCAGGCGCTTGACCTGAAGTTCTTGAATCTTTGCTTCTGCATCTTGACCGATGAAAGCACGCGTTCCTGCATCCTTGAGGTCAGAAAAGGTATTACCTTTATTGGCAGCACTGTAGTAGAAGGATTGCTCGGCCTTCGTCGCCCAACTCCCCCGGAGGCTACGATGGATAGTATTCAGAAGAGCTGCTTTATCCTTGGCTGGATCCCAGCTAGATCCGACACGAGCATAGGTCTCACGCATCCATGCAGACATCTCCTCTTTTGTGGCTGTAGCATAGCGGGCAATGACACTACGGACGGCACTCTGCTGATCGGCACTGAGCGTCTTCCCACCACGCTCTAGGTGGTATTCATAGAGCTCTTGTTGAGGCTTACGGCTATCCTTACTAGTCTCACTATAGAAGTCGATCTGCCGGTCGATATCCTTAAGCTGTACGATCTTGTCTACTATAGATCGAATCTGGTCATACTTACCAGCAATGCGGTCTAGGCTCCCCTCCTGAAGGCCTAGACTCCTCTCTAACTGGTGCTGTACGGTCTTCTGCTCTTCGAGCTTGCCATGTAGGCTCTTGTATAGATCGAAGAGTCGAAGAATCTGGATAGCCTCATCACCCCGAGTGGAGGTTAAGGCCTTCTGCTTTGCCAGATATTGGTCTTGAAGTCCATTGATCTCCTTCTGCTTGTTGTACCAATCGACCATAGCTGTGACAACGGCTGTGATAGCACCGATAATCGCCATGGGTACAAGGGTAGAGAGGAGGCTACGAACCGTAGCTACAGCCGAAGCCCAAAGAACACGGAAGGTAGTCGTGGTACGTGTCCAAAGAGAAACGGTGGAAACAGCGGCCTGCTCTTGACTCGCCACAATGCTGGCAGACTGACGTTGGAAAGAAAGCTGACCAGCGAACTGTGTAGCTCGCTGGGCATTACCCACGCCCGACATGCTACCAGCGGACGTCGGGACGGATGTAGCTCGAGCAGCTAGGGCTGCACGCTCTCGGTCAAGGGTTGCTTGTAGGGAGGCGAGACGCTTCTGCCTCTGCTCTTCATTCTTGCTGTGGGCTTCGGCTAGGAGCTCACGACGTCTGTACTGGGCTTCGTTGAGAGCCTGTCCGCTGATAGCAATTTTCTTCTGCAGCTCGTCAGCCTTGAAAGCGTATCGGATCTCGGCTTGCTCACGGATTGCTGTATTCCGGGCGTGAAGTCGAGAGGCTTCAGCTAAAACCTTATCATAGGTTATTTTGGCTTCAGAGATCGTCTTTGCATCACCACCAGCGTGGGCAGTTGCAAGAGTTTGCTTAGCAACGGCTAGACGCTTTGCCACCTCTAGCTCGGAGGCTTCCAGTCCACGTAAGTAGGACTGGTGGAGAGCTGTGAGTTGGCGGTACTCAGCTTGTGCCTTACTGAGGTTTGCCACGGCGGAAGAAAATCCCTTGTCACCAGACGCTTGCGCCTTAACTATGCGGTTCGTCTCGGACTTTGTGGGAGCAGTAGCCTTCTCTAGTGCTGCTTCAGCACGTGCGACCTTCTCCTGGGCAGAACGGAGGGCCTTCTCGGCATCAGACTTTGCTTTTTGGGCAACGCTCTTGGCTCTAGCGTCATCGGCGATGGCTTGTGCTTGGCTAGCACGAATAGCAGCACCAGCCTCACTCCAGGCATTGGAGAACTTCCCCCAAAGCTTGCCTGCTAGCAAGGCACCCGCCCAGATGTAGAAGTTAGATAGATGTGTACGAAGATATTCAAGAAGCCCTCTTACAATATCTACGGCTCGTTTGAAGTGATCACCAATCCTCAGGGCATCAGCCAGATCGGAAAAGGCATTCTTCAAGCGCCCGAGACTAGCCTCGAGGTTATCTGTCGAGGTCTCACCACTGAGTTTAGCCAGCTCATCGGAGAACTTGCCCATAATCTCGGAGCTCCGGAGCTTACCTTCCTTCAAAAGCTTGTCGAGCTGTCCAACTGATACACCTGCAGCATTTGCCATGGCCTGCATTGCGACAGGAATGCGCTCGCCCAGCTGTTGGCGTAGCTCCTCGCTGGAAATCTTTCCCTTCCCCATCATCTGTGTGATGGCAGCCATTGTAAGGGTTGCCTCCCCTCCTGATATGCCAAAGGATGTCATCGCTTTGGAGATATTAGCGAAGATACGCTCCTGTTCAGCTATAGCAACGCCTGCAGGCGTGGCGGCTGCCTTGAATTTAGCAAAGGCCTCCGTGAGACCGATGAGATCGGTGCCATACTTATTTGATAGCTCAGAGACAAAGCGTAGACTCTGCCCGTACTCGCGCGCATCAGCACTAACATTACGAAGAGTGGTACGAGCACGGCCCGCTTCACGAGCCGTGGAAACAAGTGATGAGAAGAGCCCTGAGAGCGATGAGATGCCAGCACCAAGAGCCCCAGCCATTGCTATGGCTTGGAACTGAATACCTCGCAGGGCATTCTTAGCGCCTTCGGCCTGCTGGCGGAACTTGTCCGCTAGAAGCTCTAGACGAACGGAGAAGGAGAGATTGTTGGCCATTGCTATAGTGCAGAGCTATTCGCTTATGAGTAGGTGAGATGAGGGTATGCTGATCTATGGGGTATAGGTAGCTCCTCGGAGGATGTCAAGTACGGCGGAGCGTTCTGCAGAACGCTCTGCCTCGTCCCAGGGGAAAGGAAGAATCTTCTCGGGACTTTCGGCTGCATCTTGAGCGAGGTGTGGGAGCATAGAAAGCCAAGTGAAAAGACGAGTATACTCTAATCCTTCCCGCTTGTGCCCCTCGAGGGCTTGGAGCAAGGCTGGGAGCTCCCAGAGTTCGAGCCGATCCATTACGTAGTCTGGGCTAATCCCCCCTTCGATGATGAGCTGAGTAGCTATTTCGGTGAAGGAGGGAGCGTCATCGGGTCTCTCCGATAGTTCAGCCTCTTCGCCGGATCCTCCCATAAGGGAAAATTCGCCTAACTCTTCGAGAGCCTTACCTAATGCTGTATAGTAAGTCTCCGATACATCGGGGCTCTTGAGTACATTCCTCCAGACATCGAAAGGTAGACGGCTACCTTCTGGAGTGGCATCTCGTTGCAGGGTGTAGATGAGGAGCTCGACATCGTCTGGATCCTGTAGATCTAAAGATGCAAAACTCCGTGCGGAGAGCCTCTCAAAGAGGAGAACCGCACGGAGCGTTACGCGGAGGCGAAGGGCATCCATTATTCGAGGGTGATGCCTGCTTCGGTAAGTGCTTCGGCGCTGCCTACTTCCTTACCAGACCCCGTCAGGAGAGGTCCCGAGCCATTGAGCGTACAAGACAGAGTCTCATACTCACCATTCTGACTGCTCCTGGAGAGATCGCTGACGGTGACACGCCCCTTACGTAGGACATCCCCCTTGGTGGCTGTACGTTCGCCATTGTTGTCGGTTACAGTGACCCGAGCTAGTTCGAAAGTAACAGCCTTACCGCTAGCGGCGATATGCTCTAGAGCGTCGTAGGACATGTGTCCCTTGGTCGTTGAGAGGAGGGCTTCTACAGAGAGTGACCATTCGTTCTTACCTCCCATCTTGTCGTCGAACTTGCCCGAGAGCTTGCTGGCAACGTCAATCTGGCTGGGAGAGAACTTGAAGTCATCTTTCTTAGCATAGGCAAACAGGAGCCCGTTGAGGAAGACCATCGTCAGTTCGCCCTTGATGAGGTCTTTGTTCTTATCGAACTTCTGAGGTGTTGCTGGAGAAGGCATAATGTTGGATTAGGGGTTAGAGAATTAGGAAATAGCGAAAGTGAGGGACTGGACTATCTTGCCGTCCAGGAAGTACTCTTCGCTGGTGTCAAGAGTGGCGGAGGTAGAGCTGGACCCGAAGATTTTGCCAATATCGTCGTTACGTCCTCCGTCAAGAACAGCATCAACGAGCTCTGAAAGCTGAAGACTTCGGTCGTAGTCGTCCGAGACACAGAGAACGGTAACAGTGGTGATGCTGTGGGCATCACCCGTCTTGTCATACTCACGCCCATAGGCTGTTCGGGTGACGGTGATGAAGTCGCCTTCCGTACCTTCTGGAGCTATGAGAGGGAATATCTTCTCTCCGACAAGGACTCGAAGATCTTCGGAGGAAAGGAGCTGAGTGCGTACCCACTGAGCGGATCGCCACTTACGATTAGAATCGACGTACATACCTTAGATACTTGATAGAGTACGGAATATACCCTTCACAAGGAGGGACTGAGCTCTATATCTCTGACGCTGCTTCGCCCCCGTCCAGAAGAATGTCGGAGTGACATGCCCCCGATACTTTCCTGCCTGAGTGTAGCGATCGGCGGTGCCCTGATCAATGAGATGAGCATGGTTAGCAGCCTTGCTCTCGCTATAAGGCATGCGTCCGTCCACGTAGTAGAAGCCCACGGAAAGGCTGATGCGTCCCCCTCTACTCCTTCGGGGCATACGCCTACGAAGCCCTCGAATTAGGTTGCCTCGTGGTCTATGTCCGTTTCGACTCGGAGGGCGATATAAGGCCGGGAGCGTCAAGCGGACGTCCTGCTGGTAGAGTTCTGCAGCCCGAAAGAAGGGCTCACGAAGCCTCTCAGGGCTTGGAGCGAACTTGAGCCGCTCTAGGAAGCCCTTTACCTCGGATAGACCGGTGATGCTGACAATTTCGGGCATTACTCGTCTACATATCGGGCGGTAACTTCGACCGTACGATCGGGCAGAGGCTTGAGGAGGACGATGCTGTAGATGTCAGCGCGCCAGCGGAGCCAGCGACAAGCGGTGAGGCGCCTGTCGTCTCGTACTACAAAGACAAGTGAGCTAGGGTCTACGACTTCCTGGGCCTGCAATCCATTCTTATTGAAGGTTGGACGCAATGTCTTAAGGAAGGCTCGGGTGTGAAAGGCCTCCTGTCGTTCGTCGCGTACAGCTCCAGATGCGCTCTGAATACGTACGGAGCTAATGAAGGTAATGCGGTGGGTAAAGGCTCCTGCGTTCATCGCTCTATCCTGTAAGGGCTGATGAGGGCTGGAATGGTAAAAGGGAGTTCCGTCATGCGCCCAGACCGATACCCCTCCCTATCTGCATAGAGACGAGCGACTATCATCCTCAGAGCATGTCGAAGAGCAGGGGGAAGAGTTCCATCTGATTCCTCAACTGCATAGAGCGGCCGATGGAGGAGGTTCGAGAGGAAATCTTCAGCTACATCAAGGAGCTCGACGATAAAGCCATCATCCTCATCGTGGTCTACGTTGAGGTGTTTCTTAGCTTCGGGGAGGGTTAGGTACCGGGGCATAAGGGGTACTACTTACGCTTGATGGCGGCAAATGCCTCTGGGCGGAGCACTGTGATGGAGTAATCACCGTTGAGGGTGAAGTCAATCCTATCATACACTCCGTTGTACTGAGCATAGAAGCGATCACCATTTCCGTGGTGAGCAAGCACCGCATAGGACAAGGTCCCGAAGAGGATAGCGTCCTCAGGGATATAGGTGGTAGAGATTACGGGGAGATTGTTCATGTGCCCATCTTCGAGCATCATCTTGGGGTTCCCCTTCTCTATGGGAGTCGATTTCAGCATGCAATAGGTCTTGGGGTGTACGAAGTACGCAGTACTATTGTCCACCTTGACTTCCTTTCCTAGCACTTCGGCCTCAAGGGCAACGACCTCCTTGATCGTAGGGGCGACCGAGGCAGACCACCCTGATGTGAGAGGAGTAGCATAGGGTGCTGCGAGTACGGAGCCGATGCCATTGTTGGGGGAGCTTGGGGCGGTCTTGGCAAAGAGCGCCGTGTTAAGAGTATCCCCTACGGCCTGTGCTAGGCGCTCAATGGTGATCGAGCGGAGATTGAGGTTCGTCGTACCTAGCGCCTGCATGGTGACAGGAACATACACACCGACACGCTCAGACTTGGCACTCACCTTATCGAGGCTAATAGCCTGATCGCTAAGTGCGACATTCTCTCCTGCGATGGTCGCCTTAACTCCTGCTAAGACTGGCCAAACTGGTTGTCCATGGACCCCTGTCTGGATCTTCAGCCCCACTTTGGTGTGGATGAGCTCTGCCTCGAGTGGCTGCAAGATTTCTTGGATGACAGTCGGGCGAGCCGCCTCGACTTGAGGGGAGAGTGTGGCCGCACGTGCTTCCACATCGACTGCTTGATGGGTGCTATAAGCACGACGACCAGCCTCGAGGAAGGCTTGGTTAGCCTCTGCACTATCAGTGCCTTGTATCGCTTGGAGAGCCTTCTGTGCCAGGGCATTGACACTTCGCTCTTCAAGGTCAGCAGTGAGCTGAATGAGCTCCCGCTCTTCTTCCTCAGTGAGCTTACCTGCTCTGCGGACTTCTTGTAGTTCTTTGAAGCGAGCGTGCGACTTTTGGAGCTCTTCTTGTTCTTTTGTCATAGGGAGGGGGGATAAATTTAGAGGGAAATGAGATTGGCACGCTTCAGTGCGTACTCTTCGAGGGGAGACTTCGAGCGTGGCTCTTTCTTTGGATCCTCGGAGGGCGGAAAGTCAGGGAGACTTCGAGCGTTGGCTGTGCTCTGAGGGTAGGCAGGTTGGCTGACTACAGAGACATCACCAAGAAAGGAGAAATGGTCGATATGGCGGATCCATGATCCATCACTTCTCTGTTCCCAGCGGGTGTCGCCCTTACCGACACCGAAAAGGAAGCTAGAAGCACGGAGATCCCCCCTACGTAGGAGCTCCAGAGTGTCATCTCCGAGCTGGGTCTTTGGGGCGTCGAACGAATACCGGAGACCTTTCTGGGTGATGGAAAGGGTGAGGCTACCCTCACCATGAGTACTACGGGCGAGGAGCTTGGTGCGGTCGTGCTCGTAGAGCGCGAGAACGTCAGAGGAACTAAGGAGTTCCTCTGTAACAGCACCACGGTGGACGATCTCAGTGAAGGCGCGATCCTCCCACCAGTCATAGAGGACTTCACTCTCTCTTTCGTAGACGATGGCAAGCCCCTCAATACAGCGGCTCTCACCATCACCTAAAGCAGGGCGAGTATCTAGGCCATCAAAGCTCCGGCGCTCATGCAGGATTTCTACTGGGTGGTCTATTGAAGGATCTTTAGACATACTGCTTGGGATAGTTATACACCCTTACTCCTACAGGCCCATCTTTTGGCCCCACTATTCTTCAAGAGGTATCTCTCCCTGATCTCCACGTATCTTAGGGCTGTCAATAGGGGCAATATTACAGGAGACAAAGAGGGTGTCTCCTCCATCTAGGGGTGCACGACCTTCAAATTGCCTTCCTTCATTAGGTGTCATCACACCAGACTCTACCAAAGATTTTACGTACTCGGCGCGAGTCCGTAGATCCGTTGCAAAGAGGGCAGATAGATCGAAGCGAATACGCTCAGCTTGTCGCCGGGAGCGTGGCAAGAGCTTGTCGGTGAACTCCTGCTCGATCTGTCGAAGAAAAGGCCGGAGGGTCTGGTTGAGAAAGTTGATCTGGGAGTTCTCGGCCTCCTTATAGTTGGTGCTTTGATCAGCAAAAACCATGTAAGGGTGAACTCCAAAGAATCGACAGACATCAAGGACGGAGTACTTGCGCACCTCTAGCAGTTCTGCGTCGCTGTTGCTCATACTACTCTCTATGAACTGCATTGATCCAGAAAGGCGAATGATGCGCTGGCCTGCCTGGATCTCTCGGTTCACCCTGGCTGTAATTCGGTCAGAAACGTCTTCGCTCAGTGCGCCTATTCCTTGGAGTTCATTACCACCGACAAGGAAGCCAGATTTCTGGTTCCCTGCGAGGAGCCCGTCATTGGTCTGGCGGTCAGCGTTGGCGCTGAGGCTGAGGCTAAGGGCTGCGTATCGGATAGTGGAGACACCAGTGTAGCCCCCATCTAGGCTCTTGTTCTTGAGGTGGATAATGGCATCAGCTGGAAAGTCTCCGGCGATAGCAAAGACTGGATCAGAGATATGGTAACGGTTACTTAACGGGTCGTACGATACGGCTCCTTCAGAGAGGAGAATGAGACTATCGATCTGCCCCGATCGATCGAAGCGAGGCATTAGGTAAGCGTTACCTGAAAGGAGCAGGCGTATAATCGCATTTTGAAGTAAGGTGAAGAAGTTCTGACGGTCGTTAGCCTTACCTGAGAAAAGGAGTGAGAGAGGGCTAGTTTCGTCGTAGATAAAGACCTTGCGGTCTTTCTTCTGATGCTGGAGATCGAGGGAGGCGATAGTGCCTGAGAGGATGTCCACACAGCGATAGACGGCCGCAATTGCCATAGCACTCTCTGGTGTAGAGATGGAGGAGTTGCGGCGTGGAGCGAAGTCAGCGAGGAAGTTATCCAGAGAAGAGGAACCTGAAGAACTTTGGCAGTCTTTACTACGACGGAAGAGCGAACGGAGGGATTGGAGGAGAAACATAAAATGAGGGATTAGCTGGTGAGTGGAGAAGGCATAGCGTACAGTCCTATGACTTATAGTGATTAAAGAGCCAGAAGCCCATAAGGCAGGTGATAGCACCGTCTATCTTCTCGTTGGGCGTTGCCTTGATGGGCTTACGGTTCTCGAGGCGGTCGGAGTCAATTACGGCGTTGGCGAAGCAGTAAGCGGTGATGGGATTTGGGTCGAAGGTGATCTGGTCACGGGAGAGAGCAAGCTCAAAGGAGTCTACGGCAGTGTTGAAGCTCCCATTTGTCTGAGGAATAGGTTCGAGGTTCGCCTTCCCTACCCCGGGGGTAGCGAGGAGTAGATTGGTAAACTCCAATGCCTTGTAGGGATCGTATCCGATCTTTAGGGTGGCGAAAGGCTGACTGAGGATGAGATTCACTATCTGAGCATAGTCGATGGATTCACCTTCGCAGAGGAGGAGGTGTCCTGCGTCTACCCATCGGCGATAAAGCTCCCGATTGACATGGCGATCGAGTTGCCCCCGGGGGAAGAAGTAGTATGTCACAGCGTGGAAGGGGCAGACGGTCGTCCTCCCCTCAGGGACACGACTCGGGGTATAGATGAGGAAGGTGACGGCGGAGAAGTCGTCTCGTACGGAGAGGTCCACGGCACACATAGCCCGTGATCCACGGAGAAGTTCTAGGGGGACAGAGAGAAAGGCACGCTCGATGGTGGCTCGATCCAACCACATCTCTCGTTCATCTCGAGCAAAGATGTTGAGGAGCTTGTTTCGGAAGGTCTTCATCTCTCCAGCGGTAAGCTGTGCCTTCTCGTATTCAGCGGCGTAGTACTCAGGGCGTACGGTAACTCCGAGGTGGGGCTGTACCTTCATCCAGGTATTCGGGTCGCCCTCTTCATCCAAGGCGTCAGGCTCAAAGACGTGGGCGAAGATAGCATCATTCTCCGCCTCTCCTCGAAGAATTGACTTATAAGCCTCTAGCATTTCGATAAATGGAGTATCTGACTTATCGCTGGCGGTGGTAATCACGAAGGTTAGGGGATTGCGACGGGCTCCCATAGAGCTTGTGAGTACACCCTTGAGAGCGTCCGATTCTGCCTGGGCGTACTCGTCAATGATCACGAGTGAAGCATTCAGCCCATCAAGGCGATCGGCAGCGCTGGCAAGACATCGAGAGATCGACATCTTTCCAGGCATACGATTGAATACCTGCTCACGGTTAATCTTGAAGCGACGAAGCGTGGGGTCTAGAGCCCGGAGGATCTTACTAATCACTCCAAAGCAGACCTGCGATTGCTGGTAGCTATTTGAACCGACGTAACTCTCTGCATTAGCATCTCCGTAGAGGAGATCGTAGACGGCAAGTGTGGCAATGCTAGTCGTCTTACTGAACTTACGCGGAACGAAAAGTAGCACCTCACGCACCACCCTCCGATCCGGGTCATCAGGATAATAGAACCAGAAGATATTCGTGAATTGGAAAACCTGCACTGGTGTCAGCGGGAAAAAGACCATACCCTCGGCGCTTGGGAGCCGGATATGCTCGTAAAAAGTTATAAAGTGGCGGACCTTCTCGTCCCGGAGGGTATAGCGCTCGACCTTTTGAAGAAAGCTCTCCAAGGCGAAGAGCTCATACATATTATGTAGTTCGGGACTCTTGATGCAAGCGCGAATATAGGAGGAGAGTCGCTTATCCAGCTTGTTGAAGCGAGGGTAGGGGATCTTAGTCCTTTGTAACCTTTCTACTAGCTGGGCTTTTAGCTTTTGTGCTTCGCTTGGGCTTAGTGTACTCATTGAGGGCTTCGAGGAGGATCTGATTTAGCTTATCTACTTCGTCTCCACTAGTAAACTTCGCAGTGGCGACCGTCATGTTGAGAGCTGTGAGCTTAGCACGGACTTCCTTGCTGGTCTCGATAAACATCGGCCAGGCAGGGTTCCCCTTCTTTCGTGGGTCACCCTCTCGACTTAGCTCCTCCACGATAACACCGTCTTGCATGAGGCTCTGATAAGCCATGTCACGCACCTGTAGCGCCATAGATAGATCTTCTAATAGAGGCTCAAAAGCAGCAGAGTAAGATTCGATAGCCTCTAGGCACTCACGGAGGAAAGAAATAGTCTGGTCCTTGTTCATAGCTCAATCAAAATATTAGTGAACAAGCGCTGTTCACGAAAGATATCAACCATAGTAGCCCCTTGGGCAATTCCTGCGATTGGTCCCTGAAATGGCAGGGGCTTCCCCTGTAAAGTTGAATCATACCCTTACCCCCCAAACGAATTTATCTGTCCCCACAACACCTCACACTTGCCTATTTTTCGTTCCACTCGGTTGCATTTTTTGCAACTTTGTCACCTAGCTGCCCCCGGGGATAGTTCCCTCCCCCCCAACCTTCCATGCACAGAAATACCCCCACGGGACCCTGAGACCTCACGCGTAAAAGAGGGTGCAGGGGGTGGTATGCAGGGGGCCTCCCTTTCCTAAAAAACACCCTCCCCCCCCTTGCTTAAAAATCATCGTAAGTATCTGAGAAAGAATTGATTATATTTGGTTAGTACGTATATTTTTCGTATCTTTGTAGTACAAAAGGGATGGGAAACAGAGGCAAGCGAGCCACTTGATAACGGAACTTTTGGACGGGTACAAGGAAAGTCCTAGTACCTAAGAGAAAAGGGGCAAAGCCCGAAGGCCTCACCCCTTTAACTTAAAACTCCTAATACTTCAAGTCATGCGAACGAGCATTAGTATTAGGATTAAGTTCGGGAAGTGGATCGTGACATTCACGATATCAAAGTCCTAAACTTCTTCCTTCCCCTGCTGGCAGGCATACGTTACCCCGCCTGCCATGCAGGGGCAAAGGTAGAGAAAGCAAGTCATACTAACAAATATCTACATCATTTAATAGGTGGTGGATCAGTTAGGTAATGGGAGACGAAGGAGTCTAGGGCTTCCTTGGCTCGCTCCCTCGCTACAGCTTTGCTAGATGAAGCGAGCAGTCGGTGCGCTTCTTGATGGCAAGAAGTGCAGAGTGCACGTAAGTTCCCAGGATCGAGTGCAAGAGCCTTCATCTCCTCTGGACGTCCAGCAGCGCTCTCTATGGGGCGTATATGATGGACTTCCTGTGCTGGGGTGGTGCGATCGACAAGTAGGCAATCCTCACATAGAGGATGCTGTGATAGGTATGTCAGTCTCAATCGACGCCATGCCCTGCTATTCATCAGACGGGCGTAGTCGCGTGTACGATGTCGTCTCATTCTACTTGATGGAACTTGCGAAGGGCCCAGCGCTGATAATCATCCCAATTAACGATATCTTCAGGAGGGAAGCAGAGACGAAGGAGTGTCTCGTGAAATAGGTCAAGAGGGGTCATACCGTCGGCTGTCGGTCTGGGAATACGATGAGCAAACATATCATGAAGGCGCTGATAATGGTGTTTGGTAAACCTCTCATACCATTCCTGTACCTCAGGACGAGGTTCTGGGGCGGATTTCCCCTCTATCTTATCTTCGACAGGTGCATTATCAATCCCGAACAAAAGGTGTAGTAGTGAAGCCTCCCTGCTCCCCCTCTTAGGGCGCTTCCCTAGTTCAGGTGCTTCCCAGTCACTTAGGGCGGTAAAGGCTTCTTCGATGGTCTCTTCATCCATCTCCATCCCCTTACGCTCCGCTTTTTGTAGCAAGCGCAACACCAAGAGTACAGAAGACTTGAAAAGATGGTAGTCGCTGCGAAATCCGAATACCTTACGAAGACGCCTTAACTCTTGAGCGTCATCTTCGGACACACATGTACGGAGTCTACATTGAATGGGGGGATCTGTGGGCATAAATGAGAAAGCAGAATAATGGTGTGAGTTCGACTTGAATTTTGGGTCTCAAGGTGCCACCCTCCAATTAAAGAGGGTGGGCACCTTTACTAGAGAGTAGCTTCAATAGCTCGCCTAAGTAGGCACATAGTCGAGGTACGAAGGAGATCCGCTGGTGTGATACGTAAAAGTCGCCAGCCTAGAAGTGTTGCCTCGTTATATTTCTCAATATCTCCGAGAAAGCCACGAGCACTTGTGTGTCTGCCTCCCGTCCAAACGCCACCCTCGACTTCGAGGGCGATGCGTTGGATCGGAAACGCATAGTCAAAGCGCCATAGCCTTGTCTGGTGAAATCGATACTCAGGAACGCACTCAACGCCTAGCTCCTTTGCACAAATCTGCAAGAAGATCGGAGTTCTGGGATCTGCACTAGGAGTAGGACGAGAACGGCGAGACTTACCAACGCCTTGAGGGCGGGCGGTGTCCACGATCGACATAACGAGGTGAAGATGTATCATATGTCTCTCCTCGATATTGGTACCCCTTGATAACCTCAGGGATGAGGCTCTCTTGTCGTACGGACGAGGCGGGGCGCAACAAATGATATGTGCCCTTCTCTGACATCTGTTGGATATCGATCTCACGAGATACAGCCAGCCAGTCAAGCTCCATATATTTAGCTCGAGAGATCTTAGAGCGGTAGCGGAATGTCCCCGTCAGTTCAAAGCCTCGAGCAGGAAGAGCTCCATAGAGTGCACCGAAACACTCGGCTCGATACCCAGCTAGAGTATACTGAGTGAAGGCATCCTCAGACTTACGCTCTCGATCCTTGAGTGCTACCCCATCAGCTGTGCGCACGATACTGGGAGATAGCTTTGTCAGACCTGTCCCATCGGAGAGGTGAAGAGTCTCCTCTATATCCTCATCTGTACTAGGGGTGAAGCGATAGCGTTCCTTCCGATCTGGAGCAAGATCCTGACCACGACGGCCAAGAGGGTCTGCCACCCAAAGAGCTGGTGCTTGCAGGGCTATGATACTTGGCACGCTCCATAGGTGCCACCCCTGAAAGTGCGTGGCGACGGACTGTCCACCCTGCAGCTTGTAGAACTTCGGCGACTGATAGATTGTGAGCTCTAGTCGAGTGAACGGCTTAGGAGGGAGCGGTATGTGCAGGCCTTCTCCTAGATATTCATCCTGACCGATGTTCGGATGGTTCCAGCTAGCGCCCCATTTGAGACGTCCCTCCTTACTCATAGAGCCATAAGAGAGGTAGGGGAGACGAGTCGTATTCTCACCATCACTCCACGAGAGCTCCTCTTTACGTACACTGATCCCAAGGGACTGAACTGGGTCGGAGTCCTGGTCCCCTCGAGCAACTAGAGAGAAGTAGATCCGACAGCCCGTAACCACATCTGTGAATTCTTGGATACGCGCCAGATTATCCCGAGCCTCATTTAGATACTCGGTTCGATCGTATTCTCTCCCATAGGGGCCCGTGCTTGATATGGGGATAGTGAAATGGGTCTTGTCTGTGTGCTCTTGATAGAGATCTTGCCCCATTGAGACCATCAAGGGGAGATCCAGCCGTAGACCCATCCCTTCTGTGTCGGCGACTCTTGGTACGGAGAAGCTCCATGCCTTATCCGTCAATGAACGCCCCTTCGTATCTAGTGATGAGTTTAGGTCATCCCGAACAGCCATTAGATACGCTGTGTATCCAATTAGCTTTGGCTCTGGGATGATCGTTGTAATTGCGAAGGAGTTTACACAGACATAGTGCCACCCTGCTCTATCACGGAAGGTGAGGAGCTCGATATTTCCGTTCTCATGAACGGCCCTCAGAGCCCTATTCATGTATACTCCTGTATCTGGAGCATACTCCCAGCTAGCCTCGTCTGTACGGAATATGCTCCACTCATCTACCGTGTGTTGACCATTTTGAATCGACGGAGCATCGATCCGCCCATGAATGCTCCATGGGTTCCATACCACGGTATATAGATCCCGATCTTCTCCCAGAGATAAGGCCTCTGTCTCCACCCGGTCACCTCCAGAAATGGTCCAATCAAAATTCTCTAGGCCATTCATTCGATAGCGCCAAGCAGGGATCCTGAGTCTAGTATCTGCACGAGGGACCAGCCTCCACTTCCCTGGGTTCTCCATCTTAGGGAAGGAGAATGCGGGTATAGCGTCTGACAGATGGGACTCTGTCGTTAGCGTCAGTGACCCCCGAGCGGGTAGAGCGGACAGTTCTCCATCAGCGCCTAGAGGCACTAGATCCTCAGGCACTAGATCCAGATAGGCATCTTCATTCTGCGTAGAGAAGTTATACTTCCCCTCCTCCGCACTTTGGAGTGTCGAGGGATCCGTGATGACCCAGTTTCCCTCCGCTTGCTCTATAGAGAGTGTGAAGGCTCTGAGTACACGATCTAGCGCCTCAAAGGCCGTGATTGGCTTTTCTTCATCCGAAAGGAATGGGGCTGTTTCTACGAACAGTTCATTCTTCCAATCGGTGAAGTGGTCAGCGCACCATGCCATGAGTCCTTTGACGACATAGCTCCTACCATGTTCCCGAGCAATGGAGTCGGAACTATAGATGTACGCCCATTCGGGATCGGACAGGGCGAGTGATACTAGTGAGGCGATGAACTCTGTGAGCTCCATTCGGGGAAGGAAGCCCTGCATCCGCTCATCTCCAGCCCTAAGCTCTATCCGCTTTAGCCTACCGAAGTCACAAGCCTCGAAGGCTACTAGGTAGCCTGAATGCTGACTAGCAGGCTCTCGGTAGCTCTCGGGGTCTAGGGTGCCCCGCCACCAGCCTCGCTCCCATGTATCGCTAAGATAGAGTCCGGGCTCGTCGGGGATCCGGAGTAGATCCTCTGTACTCGTGATCTGAACAGAGGATGGGAGACGTAGGAGCGCCACGGACACACTCCCTTCGGGAGATTGCATCAAGTGGCGGTAGTCAAAGTGGCGGCCTGCATCTGCCTGCTCCTCCTGAAGAAGGCTGAACGAGAGCCGCCCCTCCGCGATTGGGCTTAGAGCGCTCTCTCGCTCTATGTTCAACATTACAGGTGGGACACCGAGCCTCACCTCCTTACGGTGGGGATGATGGTGCGTTTCCTCCGCGTCTGGATAGGAGATGATGAGGATCCAGCGATGCGGTTCATCGCTGCTATCCATGAAGGTTGCGACATATTGTTTGTAATCGACCTCCTTAGGTTTGGGTATAGCCATGTTGTTGTCGTTACTTATTGGGTCTGTCGGACGGCCTTTGGTATCTGGAGGGGCGGGCGTTGGCTTGGGCATCATCCCAACCTCGGCGGTACCCCCATTCCCACCCGTGGCGTCGGCCTTCCCGATATCCTTGGGAGTAGAAGTCGCTACTCTTCGAAAAAAAAATGACTGCCAGGAAGCAGAGCCACACGGCTAGCAGGACAAGGCCTGCGATCGTTAGGAAAGACATAAGTCTTGGTGTTAGAGGGTTCTAGAGTTATCCTTCCTAGTGCAGTAGAGCCAAAGGAAGAGGGAGGGGCTCTGAAGGCCGAGGAGGATGCAGGACACCACGTTCATCCATGAGGAATGAACGAGAGTACTGAGAGCCCATAATGCAATTCCCAGGGAGAATAGGAAGATGCAGAGGATGAGGCTGACGAATGATAGGAATGACCAGTCTGTCGTTTTTTCCGGCCAGCCGTCTGTCGTTTTCTTGGACATAAGCAAGATAGGAGTTAAAGGGTTGAGACTGCCTCCGTCATCCCCCTGCACCAAGGGAGTGCAGAGTGGTAGCACCTCTACCTGATGGTGCAGGGGGCGGGAGGTATGACTAAAAAATAATTCTACCAAATAATACGACTATGGTCGTGGGGCTACGGATGTGCAGTTGCATTTCTTCCTCGAGGATCTGAAGGTGATCAGGTGACTTATCTCTTGTGGGTATCCCTAGGGACTGATTGTACGCTTAGTTTGAATTAGTACTTCTTGCCATGAAGATGCGGTCGGGTGGAGTTGTAGCGTATCTTCAGCTCGATGTGCGTCATAAGGTCGATACCGAGGTGGTCGGAGAGTTGTTCGAGGCTCTTGATGGCGTAGAGGATACCCTTATCACGAAGAAGCCCCAACCTCCAATATCCAGAGGTATCTGCCACGATGCGCAAAAGAAGATGCGTGAGTTCCTCGTCTGGGCGTGTCGTGTCGAGAACTGCAAACACTCTATTGAGGTCGCTCTCGGTTAGGAGTTCTGTCGTGCGCTTTCTCTTGAGCAACCAGCCCAGTAGGTCAAGCAAGCGGATAACGGCGTCGGATATCTCGTCTTCCACGGAGTCCTTGACCATCCGCAGGAATGCTTGTGCAAACGCTGCTCCCTTGAGGCCTCGAAGCTCCTCGATCTGCTCGAGCGTGAGCTTTGCCCACTTCCCCAAGCGGTCGGCTTCTATAGCCTCGTGAAGCTCTCCGAACGCCAGCATCAGGTGGTGACCGATGCTATGAGGAGCATCCCAAAAGCCTTTATCTTTTGCTCGTTCGTGACACTCCATGGAGAGCCTGTTAAGTGTCTCCACATTGAAAAGTCTGTTCATACTCGTTGTTGTTTAGTTACGTGTTATATCGTCTTCTTTTTATTGTTCTGATAGTGACTAGTCCCTACAGGAGCGGCGCACGGCGTCGGTCTGGATTGAGATCTTCCTCGGGAATTTCGATGAGCCCAAGGGCGCGCTTTGCTAACATGAAGTCTGGACTTTCACGTAGGAGGTACTCCTCGAGGCTCTCGCCTTCATGCATACGTCCTGTCAGCTCTAGGTAGTCGGAGACAGCAAATATGTCTATTATACTCCTACAAGATTATCCTTGATATAGATATATAGGGTGCTACGACTAACGTGCAAGCGTTTAGATATTGTGCTCTTGCTTACTCCGTTACTCAGTGCACTTCGTATATAATTTTCTTTGCCTGAGAGCTTGTGAGAAGTATTCCTGCTTCCTCTAGGTCTCCCCAGCGTCACTCCTTCGGCACGCTTGCGGGCTAGTGCCTCCTTTGTTCGTTGGCTGATGAGGTTGCGTTCGATCTCGGCAGAGAGCCCGAAGGCAAAGGCGAGGACTTTGCTCTGGATGTCGTCACCTAGGCGATAGTTATCCTTGATTGTCCAGACGCGACACTCCTTGGTCATGCAGATGTTGAGGATCTCCATGATCATAAAGAGGTTTCGCCCCAGGCGGGAGAGCTCGGAGCAGATAATGGTATCGCCCTTACCTACCTTGCGAAGTAGGCGCCCGAGCTCGCGCTTGTTGTAGGCCTTCGTACCGCTGATAGTCTCCTCGATCCAGTCGTCGATCTTCATGTCTTGCCTTTGACAGAAGTTAGTGATTTCGAAGCGCTGGTTCTCCACCGTCTGCTTGTCACTGCTAACTCGTATGTATCCGTAAATCATGTTACTTCTTTCCTGCTTCTACATTGAACTCGGCATAGTCGCCTTTATGGACGCTATTGTAGTCTTCCTTGGCCACGACAGCGGAGTATTCTTTCTGCCAAAACCATTCACCGCAGTAAAAGACTACTACATAGGTGGTATCCCGCCCATTCATACGGAGGTGCTTCCCAATGACACGCCCGATTCTGTATGGTGAGCTATTGCAAGAGGTGCAGATAGCAGTGAGTAGGAGGATGGAGATGAGATATAATCGTTTCATTGCTTATTGTTTGCCTCGTGGGTGGTGACCTCAGCTAATCTTTGTTTGCTCCAGAGGCCTTGAGGTAGCCTCTTTGTATAAGCAGCTTGGGAGACCAGAAGAGGGTACAGCTATCACCGTACCACGGCTCGCTCGTGATCTCTCTACGGCGCTCCCTTCGTATCACCTTGCTCTCCCTGATTGCTCTATAGTAGATGTCTGGGGCTTGATCCTTGAGTGCCAAGGTTATTATCGGACCCGTCCGAGGGAAGCCCTTGACAGCGTCCTCTAGCAACATCCGATCATCGAACACTCGGTGTTCGATGAGGGCTATCTCCTCTTCTGAGAGCATGAATGTCTCCCGAGACTTGGTTAGCCCCCCTCTGTTTTCTTTACCTACATGTGTATGCTTCCTGCTCATTGCTTAGCTAAGATGAACTTGTTAATGATATAGAGTTCTCTTCCTGAGGTGACCTTTGTCGTCATAGGAGCGGCGTACGGCGCCGATCAGGGCCTGCCAACTGCAAGATGTTGCACTCCTCGAGGAGGCGAGATAGGACACGCTCTCCATAGCGTGCAGGGTCTCCGATTTCAGAGAGGGTGAGGTTGGAGGTGATGATGCTGGTACGGCGGGTAGCGTCCTGCTTGTCGTATCGGTAGATGAGGAGCTCCGAGAGGACATTGCAGCGCTTGCCGTAGTGTGATCCTTCGCTCTCTGTGCCTAGATCCTGGATACAGAGCACTGGAGCATTTTGGCTGGAGATCGTACCTGTAGCGTTGTACTCGCTGACGTACTCCACCGCATGCCTATCAGCCCAAACGAAGGGCTTCCACACCTCTCTCTGGGAGGTGGTGTCGTAGATGAGATGCTCGGTAGAGAGTGCTGTGGCAAGCTGTCGAAGGAGTCGTACTAGCAGACTCTTTCCCGTACCTGTACCGCCGAGGATGAGTAGCCCACGTGTGGGATCTCCCTGTCGCTCCCTACCCTGTAGGTCTAGGGCCTTCATCTCGCTACGACCAGCGACCCAGAGGGCGGCGTTGGTGTAGGCGAAGAGGTTGTGATTGTCCAGCTTGAACTGCGGACATTGCTTGTATCCTAAGAACATGACCGCGTCTACGATGTCACTGACGTCACCCGAGGCTAAACCTTCGGGATCGGTGAAGAGGCTACGCCTGCGAGCCAAAGGGCGGACATTGGTTGTCTCCATTGCAGATAGCAGGGCGCGTAACAGTTGGTTATCCATTTCTTGATAGTAGTGATGATTATGGTTGGGAGGAGGCCTGCTTGTAGAAGTCTTCGATCGTCATGTTATTGACTCTATCCATGAGCGCCTGCTGCTCGGGAGTGATGGGTGGAGGGGCTACCTCCTGCCAAGCGGCGTTAGTGTAGTGGGTGGCAGTCGAGGCAGAGGATGAGGCCCGCGCCTTGGGCTCGTCATCATCATAGTTGCCCGCCTCGATCTTCTCGAGATTAGCTAGCTTCGTCAGCCAAGCATACTTGAAGAGGTTCTTTTTGCCACGCAGGAAGGTAGAGGCGCAAGCTCGGCGCAGAGCCTTCCCCAATCGATCCCGGAAGCCTCCTCCGCCCCAAGCGTCGGTCAGCTCTTTGGCTTGATAGAAGATATTGCTGTCGTAGAGTGGTGGTGCTGGTAGGATAGGGTACTCATTGCGCACCTCCTCGTAGATGGAGAGGATGGGAGTAAGGATACCATTACTTGGAGACTCCTCATAGGCGCTCTCTCTATATCCCATCTTATTCAGATCTTGGGCGGGCGCATTTTCTGCCTCCCTTTTCCCCTTTTCCTTCTCTTTCTTTTTAGGGGCTTTTAGCCCCCCTATATTCCCCCCACGACCTTCCTCTACCTTGGTCGCAACCTTACTTGTACCTTCCTCTGAACCTTCCTCTACCTTGGTCGCAACCTTACTTGTACCTTCCTCTGAACCTTCCTCT
>NZ_CAJPPN010000013.1 GCF_905372525.1 uncultured Porphyromonas sp. | reverse complement strand
TGTGCTCCAGAGCACCCAATAGCCCGGAAAAGTCCCCTCTCAGGAGGATGATCCTCCCGAGAGGGGGCAAGGGGGAGAGACAGCCATCCCACTTCTCGGCCTAGAGATCCTGATTTTCGAGGCAAGAAGGGGAAAGCTATGAAGAGGCGGGCTTGCGCAATGGTCTCTAATATGTACATATATCCTAGATGGTCACCAGCAGAGTGAGTGCCTAGGGAGGGGATGGGTGGGGATAAGGGGCACGTGAGAGCACTAGAATAGTTATCTTTGTGACAGCCGTGAGGCGAAGCCCCCTCCTAGTCCGATGGGGACAAATGAATAAGCAATAAGAGTCATAGACAAGGCAAGATAATGCAACAACCCACATCCCTCTGGTCACGCTTGGCACCCCCAGTCGTGCGTAATCTCATTGTCATCAACCTCATCATCTGGGTCGCCTCAATAGTGCTCCTACGCCGGGGTATTGACCTCAATGATCTCCTGGGGCTGCATTACTTCACAGCAGATAAGTTTCGCCTCTTCCAGCTCGTGAGCTATACATTCCTACACGACACCTCCTCTCTGGAGCATGTACTGTCGAATATGTTTGCCGTCTGGATGTTTGGCTCTGCGATAGAGCAGGTATGGGGATCACGTAGGTTTATCCTCTTCTACATACTCTGCGGTATATCAGCAGGACTCACACAGGAGCTATTCTGGATGTATGAGCTCAGTGGTATCGAAGGCTACCAGATGGTAGATATAGGCACAGAGATTCTCTCCACACGAGCCTTCCTCGATCTCCTCATCACGGTAGGAGCGTCGGGCTCGGTCTTCGGGCTACTGCTTGCCTACGGGATGCTCTTCCCCAACTCCTATGTCTTCGTGGGGTTCTTCATCCCGCTCAAGGCAAAGTACTTCGTCCTCATCTATGGAGCGCTAGAGCTCTACCTCGGTACGCATAATACGGGAGGGAGTGTTGCACACTTCGCCCACCTCGGGGGGATGATCGGCGGACTAATCCTAATCCTTCTATGGCGCAAGAGAGGTGAGATCTCACGTCAGAGCTTCAACTAACCGCCTACTGCACTACCTCGCAGGAGCGACTATGATCCGGCGGATCGTAGTGGCACAGGTCGTGCTGTACCTACTGCTCGCCCTCATAGATGGGGTGCTCACCCTCGTCTCCCCGATGCGCTGGTGGGATGCGGGGAGTCTCCTAGCCTTCCAGCCTACGATGGGCTATCTAGTGAGCCATCCCTGGACGCTCCTGACCTATATCATCCCCCACGACAGTCTGCTACAGCTCATCGGTGTAGGCCTCCTACTCGCCCTCATAGATCGTACCCTCCAGGAGCAGTTGTGCCCCCAGCGTGTGCTCGGGCTCTATCTCTACGGGGCTCTGGCTGGAGCACTTGGGGATCTACTCTGCTACTATCTGGGTGTAGGGCTTGGGCTCTGGACACCCCTCCCCCTAGAGCTGGTCGGTGCCCAGCCTGCAGCGCTCTCGCTCCTCTCAGCCTCCCTCACCCTGCATATCCGTAGGGGAGGTTCCCTCCGCGAATACACCGTCGTAGGGGTTGGTCTCGTCCTCCTACTCGCAGTGATCAGTCTGGGGGCATCCTCATGGAGGGCAGGGCTAGGTGGGCATCCTCTAGCCTATATCGGGGGGATCATATGCGGGATCGTCTATGCCCTCCTACTGTGTCGTGGTATCGACCTAACCACCCCTATAGCTAAGCCACTAAGGTATATTCACCTCTATATAAACTCCCGCCTAGGTAGCCCAGAGGTCTCCCCTAGATACATCCCCGAGGATGGAGCCTCACAGAGTGAGCTACGACACTCCGACTGCGAGCCCCCCACCAGAGGTGAGCGTAGACGAGTAGAGCAGATCGGGCGGGGCGACACAAAACCAACTCACTAGATGACGAATAGACTCTCCTCTGGTCCGCTCCTACGGATCAGCTCACATATCATCAAGGTTACCCTCAGCGTCCTGACTGCTGCAGTGAGCCTCACCTTCCTCCTCGGGGCCTACTCGAGCTACATCCCACCGACGAAGTGGATCATCCCAGCCCTGCTGGGGCTCTTCTTCCCCGTCCTGCTCGCTCTACAGCTCGGGGTAACGATACTATGGCTACTAGCCTTTGATCGTAGGCGCCTGCTCCTGCTCTGCATCGTCTGGCTCCTCTCCCTCCCCCAGCTACTCATCTACTTCCCTATCAACCGCTCTGTACAGCTCTCAGATGAGGGAGGTGAGCCCACGATACGTGTGCTCTCATATAATGTCTGTGCCTTTGGCTTCAAGCCCCACTCCGCCGTGGCTCCCAATGCGACCCTGCAGTACATCAAGAGCAGTGGAGCGGACATCGTCTGTATCCAGGAGGCTATGCTGAACCAGAACCCCTTCGCAGGGGTCGTCTCCAAGACCCTCAGGGGCTACCTCAGCCAAGATTACCCCTACATACGAGTCATACGGGTCAATCGAGGGGGGAGCACGCTAGCGATCCTCTCCAAGCACCCTATCACCAGCCTCCAAGAGATCCCTATCCCCTCATGGGTCAATGGGGCGATAGCAGCCAAGATCCTCCTCTATGGCCGTGAGGTACTCGTCATCAATGCACACCTAGAGTCCTTCCACCTAGGGCGTGTGGATGGCGAGGAGTACCTCAACCTCGTCAAGCAGGGTAATGCTATCCGCCTACAGGATGCACTACGAGCCAAGCTCGCTCCGACCCTCAAGGCTCATGAGGAGCAGGCCGAGATCCTAAGGCAGTTCATCCAGGAGCATGGCCGGGAGGGACGTGTGATCGTCTGTGGAGACTTCAACGACACGCCTCTCTCCTACGTCCACCGTCGGGTATCGGAGGGGATGGAGGATGCCTTCGTAGAGCGGGGCAATGGCCTAGGCTTTACCTTCCACACACGACCCTTCTACGTGCGCATTGACCATATCATCTACGGCAAGGCCTTCCAGGCACAGAGCTGTCAGGTCGATCGTTCGGCAGCAGAGTCCGATCACTACCCGATCCAGGCCGTGCTCTCCCTATCCCCTACTTCGGACAAGTAGTCACCCCATCTAGCCCTACTGAGACGTATGCTTCACAATAAGATCCGCCAGTACCTCATAGACTTCCTCGTCGGGCCACTCTTCATCCAGAGCCAAGGCGAAGACCGCTACCAGCGGCGCTTCGAGGCTGTCGGCTACACAGATGACCCAGAGGAGATGAAGCAGTACCCTGTGGTGATCCTCCCCTCTGGCTTCTTCGACAGTAGCCACTATGGCACCCCGAGGAGCTGCCCGAGCCTACCACTGAGGGAGTGGCGGGGGATCCCGATCCTCTTCGGGGAGCCCCGGGAGGAATGGAGCCGAGAGGGGCATCAGGTCATCATCCACGCAGACCTCATCGCCTCCAGCTACTTCCTCCTCTCTCGTTACGAGGAGATGTACCTGAGGCATGAGCGGGATCAGCTGGGTCGCTTCCCCGGCAAGAGCTCTCTAGCCTATCGTGCTGGCTTCCTCCATCGTCCCATCGTGGACGAGTATGGCGATGCCCTACGAGAGATCCTCCTCAGTAGTGGTATCGCCGAGCGGTACAACCTTCGTATCCCCGAGCGGGCGAAGACCTTCAGCGCCGTACACCTCACTCACGACCTCGCCTACCCCTACAACTATAGGGGCTGGAGGAGCTTCCTGAGGGCATGGCTGAGGGAGAGGAAGAGCCCCCTTCGGTCACTCAAGCTCGCCTTCGGGCTAGACAAGGAGGATGACTTCTATACCTACCCTAGGTTCCTCAAGTGGGATCAGGAGCTCAAGGAGCACCTACCCAAGGGAGTGACTCACATCCACTTCTTCATCAGGATGCCCTCGCACTCAGCACTGGACCGCCCACGGTATCGTCCTCGCTCCTCCTACATGCGACGGGTACTGCTGGAGGCTGGCCGTGCGAAGGCACACCTCGGACTACTAGGCAGTCACCAGGCCTGCCTCTATGCCGAGATGATCGGGGGGGAGCGCAAGGCCTTCGAGCAAGCCTATGCCAAGCCCCCTCACAGCCTGCGCTACAGCTCTCTAGCGGCCTGCGAACCCGAGGACTACCTACAGGCTCTCTACTCGGGCTTCAGACACGACTACACGATGGGCTATGCCGATGTCGTAGGCTTCCGCCTAGGTACCTGTCATCCCGTACGCTTCATCAACCCCAATACCCGCCAGCTCACTGAGCTGACCCTCCATCCTCTCATCCTGCGAGACCTCACCCTGAGCAGTGGGGAGGCTATGGGACTAGACCACGAGCAGGCGGAGCAGATAGCGAGTGAGCTCGTACACACGGTAGCTCGCTACAACGGTGAGCTCACCCTGCTCTGGCACAATCACCTCCTCTCGCAGAAGACCCACCCGTGGCACTCTGTCCTCTATCGCTCCCTCCTCCGACAGATCGAGGAGATCGACCGGGAGGCCATAGAGGCAGCCGAGCAAGACTCGGTCATCAGCTCCTACTAACGTCCCTCAGCCCCTCACTAGCCCACGTAGAGCAAGTATATCTCAGCCCCAGACTCCATACGCCGACAGACAGCTATGTCCACAGATCTCTTCCATACGCTCACCTTTGAGCATCCCTCTCCTTACCCCTTCCTCATCTGTGCTGGTCCATGCAGTGCCGAGACCGAGGAGCAGACCTACGAGACGGCCCGCCAGCTGAGGGCTCGTGGGATACGCCTCTTCCGTGCGAGCCTGTGGAAGCCTCGTACACGCCCAGGCTCCTTCGAGGGTGTCGGGGCTGAGGGACTCTCCTGGCTACGACGTATCGAGCAGGAGCTGGGGATGCAGGCGATGACTGAGGTAGCCTCGGCAGCTCATGTAGAGGCTTGTCTGAGAGCGGGGATACGTACCCTGTGGGTCGGGGCTCGGACGACAGCGAGTCCCTTCGCCGTATCGGAGCTCGCCGAGGCACTGAGAGGCGAGGAGGTCACCCTACTGGTAAAGAACCCCCTCAACCCCGACCTTGAGCTCTGGGAGGGAGCCCTCCTACGCTTCCACGCTGCGGGTATCGAGCGTATCGGAGCTGTACACCGGGGCTTCAGCACCTACGGCAAGGGGCCGTACCGCAATGCCCCTCTCTGGCAGATCCCCATCGAGCTACGTCGGCGCCACCCCGAGCTCACGATCCTCGGGGATCCTAGCCATATAGCAGGGCGTCGGGAGCTCGTCCCCCTCGTCTGTCAGGCTGCTCTGGAGATGAACCTCTCGGGGCTCATGATAGAGACCCACCCTACCCCCGAGGTTGCCTGGAGTGACGCTGCCCAGCAGCTTACTCCCGAGGCACTCATCACCCTGCTAGACTCCCTGCTCATCCACCCTACACGCAGTACTGCTGACTCTACAGAACTTAGCCAGCTACGTCAGGGGATAGACCATATAGACCGACAGCTCCTACTCCTCCTCTCAGAGCGGATGAAGCTCGCCCGCTCCATCGGAGAGATTAAGGCGAAGGATCACCTACCGATCGTACAGCCCGAGCGATACCGTACCCTACTCGAGGAGCGACTCCGCCTAGGGAGTGAGCTCGCACTGGAGGAGGGCTTCCTGCATGAGCTCTTCAGCTGCATCCATGAGGCCTCCGTACACGTCCAACATATCCCCCTCTCCACGGACCAATGACTAGCCCACACCACTTCATCCTCACCCTAGGGAGCAATACCGAGGCCGAGGCACACATCGCCTTCGTACGGGAGCGACTATGTGCCCTACCCCACTGCTCCCTACGCTTCTCCACCCCGCGCCTCTCGGCGCCGGTGGAGTTTCCCCTCTCCTCAGCACCCTTCACTGATGTCGTCGTCGTGGGGGAGACCCATGAGGAGCTCACCGTCTTCGCCGCTCAGCTCAAGGCCCTAGAGCACAGCGCTGGGCGTACCCCCGAGCAGCGGGCGACCAGCCCTGAGCAGATACCTATAGATATAGACCTCATCTGCTGGGACGACTTAGTCCTCAAGCCCCGAGACCTCACCCGTCCCTACCTCCATCTCGGCCTCGGGGAGCTGGGCGAGCAGCTCCCCAGCCGACTCGCCTCATGCCCGACTCCATCCACCCCCAAACAACATAAAGAGAAATGATACCCCTAGAGGAGCTCTACACCCTATACCTCCAGCATCCGGTCGTCTGTACCGATACCCGACAGCTCTCTGAGGGCTGTCTGTTCTTCGCTCTCAGAGGGACGACCTTTGATGGGAATAAGTTTGCCCTACAGGCACTAGAGTCTGGGGCTGCATATGCTGTAGTCGATGACTCTGAGGTCGCTGTGCAGGACGACCGCCTACTCCTCGTAGCAGATGTCCTACAGACCCTACAGCAGCTCGCCCACCACCACCGCAAGGCGCTCGGCCTGCCCGTGATCGCGATCACCGGTACCAACGGCAAGACGACCACCAAGGAGCTCACAGCTGCAGTCCTCTCTCGAGGCTACCGCCTCCTCTACACTGAGGGCAACCTCAACAATCATATCGGCGTCCCCCTGACGCTCCTTCGCCTCAGGGCAGAACACCAGCTCGCCCTCATCGAGATGGGAGCGAGCAAGCCAGGGGACATCGCCGAGCTCTGCGCCATCGCCGAGCCCAACTACGGACTCATCACCAACATCGGTGAGGCACACCTAGAGGGCTTCGGCTCGCTCGAGGGGGTGCGCAAGACCAAGGGAGAGCTCTATGAGAGTGTACGTAGCCGAGGGGGGGTACTCTTCGTGCACGCAGACGACCCGACCCTCTTAGAGATGAGTCAGGGGGCAGAGCGGATTATCACCTATGCCGAGCATGTCCCTGCTCTAGTAGAGGGGGAGGTCGCGCCACATGATGGGGAGCTCTTCCTACACTTCCGCTGGATAGCCCCCGCTCTCCCATTCCCACTGCAGGAGATACGGACACACCTCGTCGGAGACTATAATCTACCCAATGCATTGGCCGCTATCGCCATAGGGCTCTTCTTCGATCTCCCCGTAGTGCTGATCAATGAAGCTCTCAGCTCCTACGTCCCGAGTAATAGTCGCTCACAGCTCATCCTCTCCCCTCGGGGCAACCGGATCATCGCCGATGCCTACAATGCCAATCCCTCGAGCATGCGGACGGCTATTCACAACTTCCTACATATCCCCCCTACTGATGCCCCCCGCATCCTCATCCTCGGGGACATGAATGAGCTCGGCCAGGAGAGCGACCAAGCACACCAGAGGCTCTGGACAGAGCTCCAGCAGTACGGCACACATCAGCCCCTGAGAGTCCTGCTCTGTGGCCCCCGATGGGTCGCCCTACGCCGAGGCGAGGGCGAGACCTTCGCCTCCGTCCAGGAGCTCAAGGCACACCTAGAGGCTCATCCCCTCAGTGAGAGCCTCATCCTCGTCAAGGGCTCTAATAGTATTCACCTCTCAGAGCTCCTTCCCCTGCTCTAGCAGCACGCCACAAGGGGACACCACCCCCTCCCCTAGGTTCATCCTGGGGTGAAGGGGAGGTGTCCCCCTGTGGCTCTCTGTATAAAGTGGTAGGGGGATTTCCTCAAGTGTAAGGGGAGGGTCAATGTAAAGTATTTAGTATATTTGCACTTAGCCTCAGAGCCAATCATCCTGGGGCACACCACTAGATATTATAGCATAGACATCAACACTATACCCGACCCTCACCACATGGATACAAATCTACCACCCAAGCAACCACTAGGCTTCTGGAAGACCGTCCTAGCCTCCTTCCTAGGGTTTCTGGGCGCACACATCCTCTTCTGCCTCTTCTTCCTTTTCGTCTCCATCAGCCTTATATTAGGAGCTGTCCTCACTAAGGATCGTACTGTCACTCTCAAGGATAATACCGTCCTACGCATCGACGTCGCTTCACTCCAGGAGATCGTAGTGACGGACGACTTCGGCAGCATACTCCCCTTCGGAGGCTCGGCGAATCCCCCTGTGTCCCTCACTCAGGCACTACAAGGGATACGCAAGGCCAAGGCAAACCCCAACATCAAGGGGATCTACCTCAACGTCGAGAACCTCTCCGCAGGCCTCGCCTCTACAGATGAGCTCCGAGAGGCCCTATTGGACTTCAAGAAGAGTGGTAAGTTCGTCATCGCCTACGCAGACAACTATTCGCAGAAGGCCTACTACCTAGCCTCCGTCGCTGACCGTGTCGTACTCAACCCCGAGGGGATGATCCCCCTCGTCGGGATAGCTAGTGGTACGCTGATGATGCACGAGGCTCTGGAGAAGCTCGGTATCAAGGCCGAGGTCTTCAAGGTCGGCACCTACAAGGGTGCCGTAGAGCCCTACATCCTCGATCGGCTAAGCGAACCTAACCGCGAGCAGATACGAGCCTATATCAGTGGTGCCTGGGAGCACATCCTCTCAGGGATAGCTACCGCACGTAACCTATCCGTAGATAGTATCCGTACCTTCGCCGAAGGGGGGCATGCCTTCGATGCCGCACAGACTTATCTACGGAGCGGGCTCGTAGACACCCTTGCCTATCGACTAGATATGGAGGAGGTGGTCGCACGTGAGCTCGGAGTCTCCTCCCCCAGCAAGATCCATCAGGTCACCCTAAACGACCTCATCTCCCTCCCCGATGCTCCCGATGAGCCCATGGGCGACAATGAGGTCACCGTCCTCTATGCCGAGGGCGAGATCATGGATAGCCCCTATAGCCAAGAGGGCATACAGAGTGCACTCGCCGAGCAGCTCAAGCGACTCGGCGAGGACGGGACGAGCACCAAAGCCCTTGTCCTACGTATCAACTCCCCGGGGGGTAGTGCCTTCCTCTCGGAGCAGATCTGGCACCAGCTACGTGAGCTCAAGCGGAAGTTCCCCGTCGTCGTATCGATGGGTGACGTCGCTGCCTCGGGGGGCTACTACATCGCCTCTGCCGCTGATGCTATCGTGGCGAGTCCGATGACGGTGACTGGCTCTATCGGGATCTTTGGGATCGTCCCCGAGGCCTCCACCCTAGCCAAGCGACTGGGTCTGAGTATGGATGTCGTGAAGACCTCGCCCTACGCAGACCTAGAGATCGGGGGGATCTTCGGTCTAGGGATCAATGGACTCTCCCCCGAGCAGAAGGCCGTCATCCAGGGGATCGTCGAGCGGGGCTACCGTACCTTCCTCTCCCGTGTCGCCGAGGGGCGATCGATCAGTATAGACTCAGCAGACCATGTCGGTCAGGGACGTGTTTGGCTCGGGGAGCAGGCTAAGGCTCTCGGGCTAGTGGACGAGCTGGGTGGACTACAGACCGCTATCAAGCTCGCCGCGAAGCTAGCGAACATCTCTGGGGACTACTATGTACACTATGGCACTACGAGCCATAGCTTCTGGGATCAGCTCTTCGGGAGCCCGACCACCGAGGGCTTTGTCGCCCGACTGAGGGATCGGCTCATGACCGAGCAAGAGCGCCGCCTACAGCAGTTCCTCCGTCAGAGCTTCACCTATACGGGGATACAGGCACGCCTCCCCTATGGTCTACCAGCCCTCTAGTGGCTGGTACACTCTGGCAACCCAAGTATCGAGCTATGACGAAGCGAACCTCCAATCCCCTGCTTCACCTCCTCTCTTGGCTATATGGCCTGGGAGTCGATCTACGCAATACTCTCTTTGACCAAGGCATACTGAGGCAAAAGAAGTACCCCATCCCCCTAATCTGTGTCGGTAACATCACCGTCGGGGGGACAGGCAAGACCCCACATATAGAGCTACTACTGAGTCTGCTGTCCCCTACCCTGCGTGTGGCGGTCATCTCCCGTGGCTATAAGCGACAGAGTCATGGGCTGCAGATAGCCTCGCCCACCTCTACAGTGCAGCAGGTGGGGGACGAGCCCAGACAGTTGGCTCTGAAGTACCCTCACGTCCAGATCATCGTCGATGGCAATAGGCGACGTGCGATGAAGTTCCTCCTCGCCCAGCCTGCAGAGCAACGTCCCGAGGTCGTACTCCTCGATGATGGCTTCCAGCACCGCTACGTCCAGCCCTCCTTCTCCATCCTCCTAGTGGACGCCTCTAGGGAGCTACACGAAGATACACTGCTCCCGATGGGCTCGCTACGTGAGCCCGCCTCGGCTCGCTACCGTGCCGACTGCATCATCCTCACCAAGTGCCCCATAGATCTACAGCCGATAGACCTACGTATCATGCGTAGGAATCTCGCCCTATATACACATCAGCGGATCTTCTTCTCTAGGATTGTCTACCAGGAGGCTCGCCCGCTACATGCTCTGAGGAGCCCGGGGAGCGAGATCCTCCCCTGTGGTGCTCCCATCGTTGCTGTGGCAGGGATCGCCTCCCCCACAGTCTTCTTTGAGGATCTGAAGCGATACTACAAGGTCATGGCGACGATCTCCTTCCACGACCATCACAACTTCCGCAGCAGCGACCTACAGCAGATACGCTCCATCTGGGAGCGAGAGCAGGCTATAGCTGGTATCGCTCAGCCCGTATCCATCGTCTGCACAGAGAAGGATGCAGTACGCCTGATCGACCTAGGAGCCAAGCTCGATGAAGAGCTAGCCAAGCGGATATTTTACCTACCCATCAAGACGGAGATCCTCTTCAAGCCCGAAGACTTTCGTAAGATGATCCTCCAAGCAGCCAAGACGCTCCCCTCCTCGCTCCAGCATAGGAGCTAGGGGTGGGAGCGTTGTTTGTATCCATTCTATGCAACGAACAGAATTGTCCCAGCTCGGCGAGTTTGCCCTGATCAAGCATCTTACGCAGGCTCTGCCCAAGCACAACGAGACGACCCTACTCGGTGTCGGTGATGACGCAGCCCTAGTCGCCTACCCCCCTGAGATGCAGACCCTCCTAACCACGGACTTGCTCCTAGAGGGTATCCACTTCGACCTCACCTATACGCCCCTCAAGCACCTAGGCTACAAAGCTGCCATAGGGAGCTTCTCTGACATCTACGCTATGGGCGGGCATCCTCAGCAGCTGACCGCCTCGATTGGTGTCTCGGCTCGCTTCGCTCTCGAGGACCTGGAGGAGCTGTATGCAGGCCTCAGACTAGCCTGTGACCGCTACGGAGTAGACCTCGTCGGAGGGGACACCTCAGCGAGCCTCACAGGGCTCTGTATCAGCATCACCTGCCTAGGGATGGTGGAGCGGGGGCAAGCGATCCTACGCAGTGGCGCTAAGCCGACAGACCTAATCTGTGTCAGTGGGAGTCTAGGAGCTGCCTACATGGGTCTCCAGCTCCTCGAGCGAGAGAAGCGTGTATTCGCTGGGGAGAGGGAAGGGTTTACCCCCGACTTCGCCGAGCGTGAGTACATCCTAGAGCGACAGCTCAAGCCTGAGGCACGGCAGGACATCCTCCTCGCCCTACGTCGCGCAGGGATCCGCCCCACCTCCATGATAGATAGCTCAGATGGACTAGCCTCGGAGCTCCTACACATCGCCACGGAGAGTGGTGTAGGGGTACGTATTTATGAGGATCGCCTTCCCATAGATCACGAGACAGCACGTATGGCCGAGGAGCTACATATGTCTACGACGACCGTAGCGCTGAGTGGTGGGGAGGACTTCGAACTCATCTTCACCGTCCCCCTGGCGCAGCTCGATGAGCTACGTACCCTGGAGGGTATCCGTATCATCGGGCACGTCACCGAGGCTAGTGCGGGGTGCTATCTAGTCGCCCCCGACGGCACGGAGCTGCGTCTCATCGCTCAGGGGTGGCCTCAGGAGCGAGAGGAGTAAGCCCCCACCGAAGGCTTCCCCTTACTTCAAGAGTCCCCACCGCCCTCCGGCTTATCGTCCATCGAATATGTTCGTCCATCCCATTAGGATCTATATGACAGCCTCGCCGGAGACTACGAAGATTCACTCATAGGGGGACATAAAGATACCGCTATAGAGGGCTCCTGAAGCCCTCGCCTAAGGAACAAAAGAATGAAGATAAAAGAGACCATACAGCCCTCCTATGACAAGGCCGACCTCGAGGAGGCCGTCGCTACGCTACGCCGAGGGGGGATCATCCTCTACCCCACAGACACGGTCTGGGGGATAGGCTGTGACGCCACCAACGAAGAAGCCGTACGACGGATCTATGCACTCAAGCGAAGGGAGGACAGTAAGAGCATGCTCGTCCTCGTCGCAGAGACCCACGAGGTAGAGCGCCTCATCAGCGACGTCCCCGAGGTAGCCTATGATCTAATGGAGCTGGCGGTACGTCCGATCACTATCGTCTACACCTCGGGAGCTTCGGGGGTTGCCCCAAGTCTAATAGGTGAGGGAGGCAGCCTCGGGATACGCCAGACTCGGGAGGCCTTCTCCTCGGCCCTATGCCGACAGCTCCGCCACCCGATCGTCTCGACCTCTGCCAATATCAGTGGCGAGCCTACCCCTCTCCTCTTCTCTGGTATCAGTGAGGAGATCCGCTCGGGAGTAGACTATATCGTCCGCTATCGTCAGGAGGATACTACCCCGAGAGAGCCCTCACAGATCATCCAGCTGGGTGCAGGGGGCGAGGTGAAGGTCTTGCGTCCCTAGTCCTCGGTATCACGACAGCATATAGATGATGAATGCACGGCTCTTCGATAGACGGAAGCTACAGGATCAGGTGATCCTCTGGCGGGAGAAGCACATCAGCGAGCGCTACTTTATCCTCCTGCTCAGCCTCTCTATAGGGGTGACGATGGCGCTTCTGGCAGCTCTGCTGAAGTTCATCATACACCATATAGAGAGCTTTGTACTCCTACATATCGAGCAGAGGAGCTACCTCTATCTCGTCTTCCCTGCTCTGGGGATCTTGCTCTCGCTACTCTTCGTACGCTATATCGTCCGTGATGATATTAGCCATGGTGTCACGAAGGTCCTAAGCTCCATCTCGCAGCGCAAGAGCCGGATTAAGCCACACAACACCTGGTCTTCCCTGCTCGCTAGTGCCCTGACCATTAGCTTCGGGGGGTCAGTAGGTGCGGAGTCACCGATCGTCATGACTGGGGCTGCCATTGGGTCAAACTTCGGGCGTCTCTTCCGCCTCGAGCAGCGCAACCTCATGCTCCTCATCGGCTGTGGTGTGGCTGGGGCTCTAGGGGGGATCTTCAAGGCTCCTATATCAGGTCTAGTCTTCGTGATCGAGGTACTCCTGCTGGACCTCACGATGGCCTCCGTCCTCCCTCTGCTGGTGAGCTCCGTCTCGGCTGCTGCCGTAGCCTATGTGCTCTCTGGCAAGGAGAACCTCTTCCTCTTCATACAGACAGATCCCTACTATATCGAGCGTATCCCCCTGATGCTCCTGCTGGGGGTCGTGTGCGGGCTCATCTCGCTCTACTTCTCCAAGACGATGTTCTACGTCGAGGGTGAGTTCAAGAAACTCAAGAGCCAGCGTACCCGCTACCTCATCTCCGCTGCGGTACTCTCTCTGCTGATCTTCCTCTTCCCTCCGCTCTATGGAGAGGGGTATGACTCGGTCAATATCCTCCTCGACGGGCAGTACACACAGCTACTGGATGGTAGTATCTTCGAGGCCTTCTCGTCCTCTTATTGGGTCGTCTTTGCCTTCTTCCTACTGACGGTACTATTCAAGGTCTTTGCCTCCGTAGCCACCAACTCCGGCGGTGGGTGTGGTGGCCTCTTCGCTCCTACACTCTTTGTCGGAGGGCTCACGGGCTTCCTCTTCTCCTACCTCGTCAATTACTTCTCCTCGATGCGCGTCTTCATCTCCCCGAAGAACTATATCCTCCTCGGGATGGCTGGCCTCATGGCTGGTGTGATGCATGCCCCGCTAACAGGAGTATTTCTCATCGCTGAGCTCTCGGGAGGGTACAACCTCTTCCTACCACTGATGCTGGTCTCCCTCACCTCCTTCGCTACCATACGTATCTTCATGCCTCACAGCATATACTCGCTACGTCTAGCCGAGCAGGGCAAGCTACTGACCCACCAGAAGGATACTGCCGTACTGACGCTCATGAATCTGGAGAATGTCCTAGAGCATGACTTCGAAGTAGTACATCCCGAGATGACTCTTGGGGAGATGGTCAAGGTCATCTCTGTCAGCCACCGCAACTCCTTCCCCGTAGTCAATGCCTCGGGGATCCTCGTAGGTATCGTAGAGCTGGATAATGTACGCAACATCATGTTCCGTCCAGAGCTCTACGACCGCTATCGAGTACGACGGATCATGGTTACCCCCGAGGTGAAGATCCGGGCGTCAATGCCCATGACAGAGGTCATGCGCCTATTCGATGAGACGAAGGAGTGGAAGATGCCTGTCGTAGATGACGAGGGGCGTTACCTCGGCTTCATCAGCAAGAGCGCCATCTTCAACAACTACCGAGAGGTACTCAATGCTACCTTCATCGGGGACTAAGTACCAAGTATTCTATCAAGATACATGACCCAAGGAAAGCGTGTAGGCGCACGTTCTATCGCTCAGATCCCTCCCGAGATTCTTCAGCAAATCAACCGAGGAGAGCTCGAAACGGCCAACCTCACAGAGTGGCTAGCGGTAGACCAAGTAGCGCTACTACAGCATCAGTTCCATCTCCTAGGACGTGACGCGTATCTTCCTCATCTCTTAGCTGAGATACGTGACCAAAAGAAACCCTCTACCAACAGCACGTGTAGAGTGATAGGTCGTACCCTCGGACAACTCATCCTTCAGCATGGCGACAAGGCTCTGCTCCAGCAGCTGGGCGCACATAGGTCTGATATGCTCCGATGCTGGGCTGCCTATGCTCATCCCTATACTACCCTTGAGGATGAACTGAAGTACATATACCCATTAGCCCAAGACGCACACTTCGGGGTACGGGAGGTCGCTTGGTTCGCCCTCCGCCAGCATATCATAGATGAGCTAGATGAGGCACTGCAGTCTCTAGCACATTGGGCTACAGATCCGAACGAATATATTCGTCGCTTTGCCTGCGAAGCGACTCGCCCCTGTGGGGTATGGTGCGAGCATATCACTCGGCTCAAGGATACCCCCGAGCTGGGGCTACCTATCCTCGCCCCCCTAAGTAGAGACACCTCACGATACGTACAGAATAGTGTCGGGAACTGGCTCAACGATGCCTCCAAGACCCAGCCTAAGTTCGTCGAGACACTATGCGAGACTTGGCTTAGGGAGCATGACTGCCCTGAGACAAGATACATCACGAAGCGTGCCCTACGTAGCCTAAATAAATAACTAACTCCTATGGCTCATCCATACACACCTACCATCATCTACGAAGACAACCATCTACTCTGTGTCGCTAAGCGTCCAGGGGAGATCGTCCAAGGCGATAAGACGGGAGACGCACCTATGAGTGAGACGCTGAAGCTATGGCTGAAAGAGAAGTACCAGAAGCCTGGCAACGTCTTCCTCGGTGTGATCCATCGCCTGGATCGTCCTGTCGGGGGGCTAGTGGTCTTCGCCAAGACCAGCAAGGCACTGACGAGGATGAATGACCTCTTTCGTCACGGAGAGGTGCAGAAGAAGTATTGGGCGATCGTCACTGCAGCCCCACCCCAACCTCAGGGGACACTGGAGAACTACCTCGTCCGCAACGAGCAGCAAAATAAGAGCTACGTCACCCGAGACCCGATGAGGGAGGGTGCCAAGCTCGCGCGCCTCTCCTATCGGCTACTTGCCTCGGGAGAACGTTACCACCTAGTGGAGGTAGAGCTCCATACGGGACGCCATCACCAGATACGCTGTCAGCTAGCACACCTCGGCTGTCCTATCCGTGGCGATCTGAAGTACGGAGCCCCGAGGAGCAATCCCGATGGTAGTATCAGCCTGCTCTCACGAAGCATCGCCTTCACTCATCCTGTGAGCAAGCTACCTGTATCACTCATTGCCCCACTACCCACCGATCGTCTCTGGCAAGAACTCGCTCGGCTAGTAAAGGAATAACGAACACCCCTAGCGGATAAATAGCGAGGGAGCATTGGGCGGACTCGACCCCATGCTCCCTCGCTTACCTTTTCGGGTATGAGGGTTATTTCTTCTCTACCTTGACGAGGGTAATCGGGTTGTTTGCCTTCTCATTGAAGACGAGGGAGAGCGGTCTCTGATCGACGAGCTTTCCTCCCTTGCTGAAGATCTCGATTATATTCTTCTTGGCAGCATCGCTGAGGAGGGGATCTCCAGCCTGCGTCGTCATCTTCATACCAGTCAGCGTTAGGACAGGCTTGTTGAAGGTATATTTAGCCTCGAAGACGGTAGTATTCACGGCGGCTGCGGTAGCCTTAGGCTGACGTACTACGGTGAGTCTCATTACTCCACCCTTGACGAAGTCAGCCTTCATCTGGATGTTGGCATTGCTCTCGATACCGGCTACGCTCTTAGCGTCCCAAGTAGTACCCTCCAGCGCCATAGGCTGAGGAGCAGGGGGGACTGGTGTTTCGTTCTTCTTCTTACACGAGGCTACACCTAAGGCAAAGATTGCTAGGAGTAGCATAGGAATGAATTTCTTCATACTGAATTGGATTTAGTTAGCTTTAACTTGTGAGTCCTTTGCTGAAAAAACGGCTCTCCGGCCGAGTTTCTTACCTATGCGTTAAACTTTCAGCAATGTTTACAGTCTCAGTATATTCTCGAGTCCCCAGCCGGCCTTATTTCACGCTCTTCCGAGAAAGCACGACCACCACCTCAGAGTCTCCCCTTCACTTCCCCGCCCTAGACTAGGTAGCATGGAGTGGGAGGAGTATGAGGGATGGCCTCCCCTTTGCTAGGTATTTCGGTACAAAAGGAGTGATGACACACCTCCCTTCGCTATCTTTGTCCTGACTAAGACTGCGGAGAAGAGCCCCACGGGGCCTTAGCCAAGCCATGTGCTCGGGTAGACAAGCATCCCCCCAAGACATCTATAGAGTGTTCCTTTGGGGAAGGACTGCGTCCGCAACGAGGTAGAGGCACAGCCTTAGGACATCTAATCATTTAATAATTTATATCCATCATGAAGAGTATGCTACACCGAGTGATGCTTGCTCTCCTACTCCTCCTATCGAGTGGGATTCAGCTGGCTGCTCAGCACTCTGAGGCGACAGGAAGTATCGTGGGCACCGTCGTAGACGCTTCGACACACGAGGCCCTTCCTTACGTCCAAATCATTGTCAAGGGGACTACCGTAGGCACGACGACAGACGCTAATGGTGCCTTTAGTCTCCCTCACCTTCGCCCAGGCACCTACACCCTAGAGGCTCGCCTGGTAGGCTATGCAGCTGAGAGCAGCCGCGTAGCTATAGAGGCTGGACATAGTAGGCACCTCGACCTGTACCTTCGCCAGCAGGCTATCGACCTGGATGGCGTAGTCGTATCTGCCAACCGCCACGAGACCCTACGCCGTAGTGCCCCTAGTCTCGTCACGGTACTCTCCCAAGAGGTCTTCCAAAAGACCCACTCAGAGAACCTCAGCCAAGGCCTGCGCTTCCAGCCAGGACTTAGAATAGAGGATAACTGTCAGAACTGTGGGTTCAACCAAGTACGTATCAACGGACTCGAAGGTGCCTATTCGCAGATCCTCATCGATAGTCGCCCTATATTCAGTGCGCTGGCAGGAGTATATGGTCTAGAGCAGATCCCCTCATCTATGATCGAGCGTGTGGAAATCATCCGAGGAGGGGGCTCGGCACTCTTCGGAGCAAATGCCGTCGGAGGCGTCATCAACGTGATCACACGTGAGCCACTGAGGAACTCCGCTAGCCTGCGCCACAGCTACACCAGCTACGAGGGTGCGGATCACCGCTATACTTCGCTGATGCCTACCACGAGCTTCAATGGCGCTCTCGTCACAGAGGATCGTCGGGCAGCAGCGATGGTCTTCGGACAGCACTCCCGCCGAGGGATGGTCGATATCGACGGAGACAGCTTCACCGATATACCAGAGCTGAAGAATAGAGCCCTTGGCTTCCGCTCCTATTATAAGACGGGTATGTACAGCAAGCTCACAGCGGAGTATCGCTCCATGCACGAGTACCGCCGTGGGGGAGATCGCCTCAGTGAGGCTCCCTTCCAAGCCCGTATATCGGAGTACCTCCAGCACTTCGTCGATGGAGGGAGTCTGCGGTTTGATCAGGCTACGGCTTCGGGCAAAGACCAGTTTAGCCTCTACGCATCTGCCCAGCAGGTACTGCGTAAGAGCTACTATGGTGGCGGGGACTACGCTGGAGACTTGCTAGATCCACTAAAGACCCTTCCCCGAGGGAACGAAAACGGCACTGCCCTCGAGAAGGAACAAGCACGCAAGTATCAAGAAGCATACGACGAAGCCCTAAAGGCCCTCACCTCCTACGGCGAGACTAAGGGGCTAGATGCCCAAGTGGGTGGTAACTACATCCACCACTTCCCTCGCTCCTTTACTCTCACTGCCGGGGCAGAGGGTACGTATGCAACCCTTCGGGACAAGAGCGGCTACCGCTCACAAGCTATCGACCAAGTCACCTGGACATTCTCCCAGTACGATCAGATCGAGTATACGAACGACCGCTGGAGCGTCCTCCTCGGTGGCCGTCTGGACTATGTGCGCCTACTGCAGGGGGGTAAGCTAAGCATCGATCCCCTGCTTATCCTAAGCCCTCGTGCCAATGTGCGCTTCTCCCCAACGAAGGATCTTAGCCTACGTCTCTCGTACAGCGAGGGCTTCCGTGCGCCACAATTCTTCGACGAAGATATGCACGTACAGCTGGCAGGTGGTGAGCCCAAGGAACGTGTCCTAGGGAAGAATCTCAAGGAAGAGCGTTCACGCAGCCTAAGCCTATCGGCAGACTGGTACACAGCCTTCGGTGGATGGCAACTCAACGTCATGGGCGAAGGCTTTGCTACCTTCATTAAGAATAAGTTTACCCCCGACAGCGAGGATGGTGTCCTCAATCCCTCCACTGGGAAGCACGTGATCACGATCCAAAACATGAAGGGGGCCCCCAGCAAGGTCTACGGGATCAATCTCGAGGGGAAGCTAGCCTACCGCCGCCTCTTTGACCTGCAGGGTGGACTCACGCTCCAGCGTAGCCTCTATGGAGAAGAAAAGGAACTCTTCGGCGAGGATGCGAATACCGGTCAGAAGCGTGTAGCCACCAAGGACTACGAACGTACCCCCAATGTCTATGGCTACCTCACAGGGACAATCCACCCCACACGTGCCCTAAGCCTTACTCTCTCGGGCACCTATACGGGTGGGATGAAGGTACCCCATGAGCCCTATGATGGCTTTGACAAGCTTGGAGTACCTGCTGGTAAGATCCGCCCCGATGGACACTTTGAGTACGAGCAGGACGGCACTCGCTACCGTGGAGTAGCCGACGGGCATGCCTATCTCTACCATGCGAAGCCATTTGTAGACCTTGACCTTCGGGCAAGCTATGCCTTTGACCTCACTTCGCTCGTGAAGCTGACGCTGGAGGCTGGTATACAGAACTTCCTCAACTCCTTCCAGCGGGACACCGATATGGGTCCAGGACGAGCCTCAGCCTATATCTATGGGCCGAACCAGCCCCGTCGACTCTACCTCTCCGCTACCCTCGATCTATAAGACGAGATAAGGCTAAAGCTCTACAGCCCCAAGGTCATCTCCCCTGCACGGGGAATGGCCTTGGGGCTTCTCTTTGGAGTAAGCAGGAGGAAGCGAGAAGATGAGAGGAGGGGGCAGTATTATTTGCACTCTAGTGCCCTGGGTGGGAGGGGGGGGGTATCCCCCCTTTGCTCTGTATATTTTCCCTAGGTGAGTACCCTCAGGGTCGACGCATGATCTCGCTCGCACACTCCTGCCTTTGGATCTCCGGGGGTATTATTTCATATATTAGGGAGCCTTAGCCCATCACTAAAGATCCTAGGCATTATCCCCAAGAAACAGACATACGAGCGAGCCCTACAGAGATGATACTTAGAGCACACTTGTGTACACGCGTGTATACAGTTGTGTACACGTGGGTATACAGTTGTGTACACGCGTGTATACTCATCCCTCCTAGGTAGGAGGGATTCGCTGGACATACCTAGACTAGGACACGGATATTTCTATCTTCGGCGTATACTTCTTCCCGACCTTGCCCTCGCACTATAGTGATTTCATGCGTCAGCCCCTCGGTATCCCCTTATATTCCTCCATAATATTCCCCTTATATTAGTATTGAGTGGTGAGCCCTGCAAAATCAGAGGAGGGTAACCCAATGAGGATGGTAATGGGATACCTAGCCGACCGCTACGGAAGTCGCCCCCGCCTCCCACGCAAAACCGTCTGTGAGAGCAAGGGACTCATAAAGCACCCCTCTGCTATTCCCCGGGTATCTCCCCGCAGGATTAGGACGACGGATACAATCCCGAGTAAAGCCTGGCAAGGCTACCTCGCCTGAGGCGAGACGTACAAGCCCACTAGAGATCAAGCCTCGTATCCTCAGACTCTGCTCCGAGGAGGGATCGACCAGAAAATCCATCTACCTAGCTCTCAGAGGGTATCGAAGGGACGAAGTGCATCTAATAGCCCCAATCATCGACGGTCTACCAGCCCCCCTAGGACGATCACACCGAGGGTGTATTCGCACCCCTATAATGAACGGCTTCATCACCTATGTAAGGTGATGGGAACACTCTTACCGAGAGCGCATCTGCGCTCCTATAATGAACGCTTCCGTCACCTATGTAAGGTGATGAGGGGGCTCTTACCTAGGGCGCATCTGCCACCCTAGATATGCCCGATTCCCCCCCCTTGAGTAGACTCAGAATGATGGGGTATTGTAGGGGGAATTCCTAGGTCTCACCCTCGGTATCGAGAGGGTTGTGGGAGGGCACTCACCCCTAGATACCTACATGCTCTAGAGATATAGGAGCTGGGATGCTGAGGAGAGGTAGGAGGGAAGGGGGAGGGACGGAGTTGGGAATACGAGGCGAGCACTAGGATATTTCTGGAGATGATGATTGAGATAGATATAATTCGTATCTTTGTTCGCCGGCTCATGTGCACCACACCACACCAAAGAAGCCGGTTCGTTAATGATTAAATAACTCTAGATAAATGAGAAGACATCTATTCCTATGCGTTATCCTGGTCTTGCTGAGTAGCGCATCTATCGTTCGGGCTCAGAGCTTTGGTATCAGCACGAATGTACCTTCCCTAGCACTGGGGAATATCAACATTGAGCCATCCATAGGTCTTGGACCTAGACTCTCCCTGCACCTCTCGATGCAGGTTCGCCCCTTCAAGTACGCTCTCCCGATGCCTGCGGGTATGATACACACACTTTACAACCACGGAGTCTACGGGTCTAACGAGCGTCTGAGCTTCAGTAAAGTCACCCATTCGGAGAATATTACCTTCACGCCCAGCTTCCGCTACTGGACGAAGGGTACCTACAACCGGGGGATCTTCTTTGGCGTAAATGGAATAGCCTCCCTCTACAAGTTCGGGTCCGACAAGTTCGATCCCAACTACTCCAAGGGCTACTACTATGGTGGTGGTCTGTCGGCTGGCTATTCTCATGAATTATCAAAGCATTGGAATATTGAAGTAGAGCTAGGGGGATCAGTGATACGCACCCGCTACGACCTCCTCAATGACAAGGATGTGGTCATCCGGAAAGACCTCAGTCGTACACTCATCCTCCCGACCCGCATGTCCCTCAGTATCGTCTACGTGCCTTAATATTTACCCTATATGAAATCAATAAGAATCGCACCACGTATAGCTAGCTTCTTGATCGTGGTCGCGCTCGCCTCCTGTGCCCAGCCTATGACTAAGAAGCTCTTCTATCAGGCTCATAGGCCTCAGGCGCTCCTCCCCACAGAGAAGGAGGAGAAGGCAAATAGCGTAGGCCAGCTCTCCGAGATCGTCTCCTATCAGAAGAAAGTAGATACTATAGCTCGCCCCAAGGTCGATACTACCGCCACTAAGAATGACGGACTGAAGACCTTCAACCTACAAGGGGTAACCATCACCGCTGAGCGCCCCCGAGTGAAGATCTCTACCCTACGCCAGGGGAAGGTGAACCTCACCTTCCTGGTCAATATCCCTAAGGCATTCATGGATGATCGCTATCAGGTCGTCGTTACTCCTACGGTCACCAGCGGAGATACGATCTTCCAACTCGCTCCGATCGTCCTAAAGGGTAAGGAGTTCAAGAAGGTCCAGGATCAGGAGCTGAAGAACTTCGCTGCCTTCGAGAAGAGCCTCGTAGACTCCTCTCGCTACGATAGCGTCTTCTTTGACATGAAGAAGTACAAGGTCGCCGTCAAGCACATCCAGGACGACTACTTCTTCGAGTACAAGAGCCAGCTCAAGCGCCTGCTGAACTACGAGGCTTGGCGCCGCAAGATGGAGGAACGCTACTTCCAGTACAACGCTAAGGTCAAGGGCTCCTACGACGAGCACTACCACAAGAAGGCCCTCGAGATGCTACGTAATAGCTATCAGGTGAACCTCGCCGGCAAGGACTCCACCGGGATCCGTGGACGCTTCCGCTCTACCTACACCCCACAGCGTGAGGAGAAGTATCTCGCCCGCAAGGATCGTAATATCGACCTGAAGAATATCCCTGTAGGCTTCCGAGACATCTATAAGAGAGGCCTCACAGTAGACTCTCTGGAGAATAAGTCTCTGTCGGAGCGTGACTCCCTAGAGATCTCTCAGCACACCTATGACTTCCGCGCGATCGCTCGTAACGAGGACCGGATCAAGAACCACGAAGCCTACCAGAGGCATATCGTGAACTTCCCCCCAGTGGATAGCGCACACCTAGACGAGACGATCACACCGAATAAGACCTTCGCCTATCTCTACAGTCAGGATATCGACGTGACGCCCCAGATCCAGAAGAAGATCCAGCTCTTCATCGAGACCCGTGTGGTAGCTACCGACAAGAGTACCTGGGCTCAGCGAGGAGTAGATACCCTGAGCTATGTAATCTCTGGGATCAACGACCTCGTAGACCCCACACTCATCGAGCGCTGGAGCGATACCGAGGAGTCCGCTAAGGAATACCAGCAGGGGCTCGACCGCATGGCGGCACGTGACTACCGAGCCGCTCTGGAGATATTCCGCAAGTATCCAGACTACAACGCTGCTGTCGCCTTCGCTGCTATGGGTGATGACGAACGTGCACTCATCGTACTTAGCCAGCTGAACCCAACGGGTAAGGTAGAGTACCTCAAGGCTCTCTGTTACGCTCGTCAGAAGAATATCGAAGAGGCTCGTGAAGCCCTACGCAGAGCTGTCAAGCAGGAGAACTTCCTCGTCTTCAAGGCTGAGACAGAGTCCAACTTCGCTGACATCCTAGCCGACGAAGCCTTCCACAAGGAGCTCCTAGACAACGGCGAAGAGCTCGACGAATAACATCTTCCTTCCATACACTTTATACGAAGAGAGGCCATCCCCAGATCTCGGGGGATGGCCTCTCTTACCATCTAATGACACCTAACACGACCCTAACGATACACTCTCCCAGCTCGGGGGAAAAGCTACGGGCGGGAAGGCTGGAGGAGCCTTCTCGCCCGTAGTGCTTATTGGGGTTGCGTTTGAGTCTTAGCGGTACTCGCGCCAGCTCTTGATCTGGAGCCCCTCCAGCGGAAGGGTACAGAAGGCCGTGATGAAGGCCGAGGCTAGACGAGCATTCGTAAGCAAGGGGATATTGAGGTCAATGGCAGCACGACGTAGGCGATAGCCGTTGGTCAGCTCACCTGCAGTAAGGTTCTTGTTGATATTGACGACCATATCGATCTTCTTCTCGTGCAGGAGGTCTAGAGCCTGAGGGTGCCGTCCCTCATCCGTAGGCCAAAAGACCAGCGTGGAGGGAATACCATTCTCAGCGAGCATGTCGTGCGTCCCCTGCGTAGCATAGAGCGTATAGCCCCGCTCGTGGAGGAGGTGTGCAGCATCGAGCATATCCACCTTCTGCTTATAGCCCCCAGTAGAGAGCAGGACAGAACGCTCGGGGATACGATAGCCCACGGAGAGCATAGACTTGAGGATCGCCTCGTTCGTATCATCGCCTAGACAGCCCACCTCGCCGGTGCTCATCATGTCCACACCGAGGACGGGGTCAGCCTTCTGTAGACGAGCGAAGGAGAACTGCGAGGCCTTGATCCCCACATAGTCTAGGTCGAAGGCACTCTTATTCGGCTTCTCGACTTGCTGACCGAGCATGATGCGGGTAGCTAGCTCGATAAAGTTAATCTTCAGCACCTTGCTCACGAAGGGGAAGCTGCGGGAGGCTCTTAGGTTACACTCGATGACCTTGATCTCGTTGCCCTTGGCGAGGAATTGGATGTTGAAGGGCCCCGATATATGCAGAGCCTCTGCGATCTGACGACTGATACGCTTGATACGGCGAACAGTCTCCACATAGAGCTTCTGCCCAGGGAACTGGATCGTCGCATCGCCCGAGTGGACTCCAGCGAACTCGATATGCTCACTGATCGCATAGGCGATGATCTCGCCACGCTGTGCGACGGCATCGATCTCTACCTCCTTGGCGTGCTCGATGAATTGGCTCACGACGACAGGGTGCTCCTTAGAGACCTCGGCAGCGAGCTCGAGGAAGCGATAGAGCTCCTCGGCATTGGAGCAGACGTTCATAGCTGCCCCTGATAGGACGTAGCTAGGACGGACGAGTACGGGGAAGCCAACCTCTGCGATGAAGCTATCTATATCAGACAGCGAGGTGAGCTCTCTCCAGCGGGGCTGGTCGATGCCGAGGCGGTCGAGCATAGCGGAGAACTTATGCCTATCCTCCGCATTGTCGATATCCTCTGCCTGCGTCCCGAGGATCGGGATCTGCTGCGCATGGAGCTTGAGGGCGAGGTTATTCGGTATCTGTCCACCCGTAGAGAGGATGACCCCACGTGGAGTCTCGAGGTCGAGGATGTCTAGGACACGCTCTAGGGTCAGCTCATCGAAGTAGAGACGATCGGTGATGTCGTAGTCCGTGCTGACGGTCTCGGGGTTGTAGTTGATCATCACCGAGCGTAGCCCCTGCTCTCGGATGGTCTGTAGGGCATTCACCCCACACCAGTCGAACTCTACCGAACTACCGATACGATATGCCCCCGAGCCCAGGACGACGACAGAGCGACCATCGGCTTCGTAGGAGATGTCGTTGGCCGTACCGCTGTAGGTGAGATAGAGGTAGTTCGTCTCGGCTGGGTATTCGGCAGCGAGGGTATCGATCTGCTTGACTACGGGGAGGACACCAAGCTTCTTACGCAGGGAGCGTACCTCTAGGGCCTGCTCGTCACGAGCTCGCTCACCGTGCTTGTTCAGGACAAAGCGTGCGATCTGGAAGTCCGAGAAGCCCTGACGCTTGGCATGTAGGAGGAGTTCCTTCGACAGGTCTGCTATGGCGTCCGTCTCTGCTAGGCGGAGAGAAGTACGGACGATGCTCTGTAGCTTATCGAGGAACCAGCGGTCGATCTTGGTCAGCTGGTGCACCTGCTCTACTGTGTAGCCAGAGCGTAGCGCCTGGCTGATCGCAAAGATACGTGTGTCGGTAGGTGCACTCAGAGCACGATCTAGCTCGGAGCTGGCTATCTCCTTGGTGCTATTGCTGACGAAGCCATGCATTCCTTGGCCGATCATACGTAGCCCCTTCTGGATAGCTTCCTCGAAGGTACGTCCGATGGCCATTACTTCGCCCACGGACTTCATGCTACTGCCTAGCTCACGGGACACACCATGGAACTTACCTAGGTCCCAACGAGGGATCTTACAGACGACATAGTCCAGTGCTGGCTCAAAGAAAGCAGGAGTGGTACGTGTGACCGAATTCTTGAGCTCAAAGAGGCCATAGCCGAGCCCTAGCTTAGCAGCTACGAAGGCCAGTGGGTAGCCCGTAGCCTTGGAGGCTAGCGCAGAGGAGCGAGACAGACGGGCATTGACCTCGATCACTCGGTAATCTTCGCTATCGGGGTCTAGGGCGTACTGGACATTACACTCCCCGACGATCCCGATGTGGCGGACGATGCGGATAGCGATCTCTCGGAGCTTGTGGTACTCATTATTGGTTAGGGTCTGAGAGGGAGCTACGACGATACTCTCCCCGGTGTGGATACCGAGGGGGTCGAAGTTCTCCATATTACAGACCGTGATGCAGTTATCATAGCAGTCACGCACGACCTCGTACTCGACTTCCTTCCACCCCTTGAGGCTCTTCTCTACGAGCACCTGTGGGGAGAAGGCAAAGGCCTTGCTACACAGCTCATCTAGCTCCTGCTCGTTGTCACAGAAGCCACTCCCGAGCCCTCCTAGGGCATAGGCTGCACGGATGATCACTGGGTAGCCTAGCGAAGAGGCTGCACGGCGGGCATCCTCGACACACTCCACAGCGTGGCTCTGGATCGTCTTGACATTGATCTCGTCAAGCTTGCGGGCAAATAGGTCACGATCCTCGGTATTCATAATCGCCTCTACGGGGGTACCAAGCACCTCTACACCGAAGCGATCTAGGACACCACTCTGATGGAGAGCCACCCCACAGTTAAGCGCCGTCTGCCCACCGAAGGCAAGGAGGATCCCCTGTGGACGCTCCTTCTCGATCACCTTCTCGATAAAGAAGGGAGTGACGGGGAGGAAGTAGATCTCATCGGCTATCCCCTCGGAGGTCTGTACGGTAGCGATATTGGGGTTCACGAGGACGGTGTGTATCCCCTCCTCTCGTAGAGCCTTCAGCGCCTGCGAGCCTGAGTAGTCAAACTCCCCAGCCTCACCTATCTTCAGAGCTCCTGATCCGAGGAGCAGCACCTTCTGTATCTTGTTCTTGTCGATCATCGTCTATCTGTATTTAGGGGATTAGAGGAGGCTTAGGAATTCGTCAAAGATGAAGACCGTATCGGTAGGCCCACTGCAAGCCTCGGGGTGGAACTGAGCAGAGAAGAAGGGTAGCGTCTCGTGGCAGATCCCTTCGTTCGTACCATCATTGAGGTTGACGTACTTCTCTCTCCAGCCCTCGCCAAGCGTGGAGGTATCGACAGCGTAGCCGTGGTTCTGGCTAGTGATGTAGCATCGGGTCGTACCGACCTCCCGTACGGGCTGGTTATGGCTACGATGCCCATACTTCATCTTGGTGACTCGAGCCCCAGCAGCTGCCGCTAGGAGCTGGTTCCCCATGCAGATACCGCAGATGGGCTTCTTCCTCTCGAAGGCACGGCGGATATGCTCTACCGTCACCTGACACATATTGGGGTCGCCAGGGCCGTTGGAGATGAAGAGACCATCGAAGTCTATTTGGTTGAAGTCATAGTCCCAGGGGACACGGTAGAGTGTGACCTCGGGACGAATGAGGTTGCGCACGATGTTGTTCTTCGCTCCGCAGTCCACGAGCACCACTTTCTTCGGACCATTGCCGTAGATCGTGACCTCCTTGGGTGAGGCCTCAGCTACGAGGTTACGTACGTTGGGGTCTTCGAAGGGAATATCTTCGGCTCCCTCTAGGAGGATCTTACCTCGCATCGAGCCTTTCTCCCGCAGCGTCTTGGCGAGCTCGCGGGTATCTACCCCCGTGAGTCCGAAGACATGCTCCTGACGGAGCCAGTGTCCCAGGGAGTCCTCTGCATTCCAGTGGCTATGCTCCTCTGAGTAGTCCGAGACCACGATCCCTAGGGGATGGATCCGATCGCTCTCTCTGTAGAGTGCGATCCCGTGAGCATCCCGCTCCGAGGAGGGTACCCCATAGTTCCCCACTAGGGGATAGGTCATCACGAGGATCTGACCCCTATAGCTGGGGTCGGTGAAGCTCTCTGTGTAGCCAGTCATGGCGGTAGTGAAGACCACCTCCCCAGCTACTGAAGCTTCGTAGCCGAAGGAATATCCCTCGAATCGGCTACCATCATCTAGGAGCAGTGTCGCATGCTTGTACTCTTGCATTGGGCTTTATCTATATGTAAGGTGATGAAGATCGGTCAGCAAAGGTATTATAAAGAGAAAAGCCGTCTACCAAGCAGAGCTTGACATACGGCTTTCTATATCTTTGGTTGCTCCCGAGGAGCAGAGACCTCAGTGTCATTGATACGCTTGTGAGTGACCTTTAGTAGGGCTTCTTTGCCCTACCTCACGCACAAAGGTAACAAAATTCGACCAACGCTACATCCTATCAGGCATCTCGATCCCTAGTAGACCGAAGGCAGAGGCGATCGTACGAGCTACCACAGAGGAGAGAGCTAGGCGGAACGAACGCAGTGAGGCATCCGGCTCATGGAGCATAGAGTGGTCGTGGTAGAACTGGTTGTACTCCTTCACCAGATCATAGACGTAGCTCGCGATGACGGCTGGGCTGAAGGTGCGTCCAGCCTCTTGTACCACCTCGGGGTAGTCTGTGATTTTAGAGATCAAGGAGATCTCCTTACTCGAGAGGGGGAGATCTGTGGGTAGGACCTCTGGGATCGTACCGAGTCCCTTTTCCTCAGCCCTACGGATCACGCTACAGATACGAGCGTAGGTGTACTGGATGAATGAGCCCGTGTTGCCATTGAAGTCAATACTTTCCTCAGGGTTGAAGACCATATTCTTCCTAGGGTCTACCTTTAGGATAAAGTACTTGAGTGAACCGAGCCCGACACGGCGAGCTACCTCCTGAGCCTCTTCGGGGGACATATCGCTGGCCTTACCCTGCTCGTGAGCGATGGTGAGCGCCGTCTGAGTCATCTCGTCCATCAGGTCATCGGCATCCACGACGGTACCCTCACGACTCTTCATCTTGCCATTGGGTAGCTCTACCATCCCATAGCTAAAGTGTACAAGTCCCTTGCCGAAGGCATAGCCTAGGCGGTCAAGGAGTAGGGAGAGCACCTTGAAGTGATACTCCTGCTCGTTACCCACGACATAGACCATCTTATCGATGGGATACTTATCAAAGCGCATCTTCGCAGTACCAATGTCCTGCGTGATGTAGACAGAGGTGCCATCAGAGCGAAGGAGGATCTTCCTATCCAACCCTTCGCTGGTGAAGTCCGCCCATACAGAACCATCAGGGTCCTGTACGAAGAGCCCTTCGTTGAGTCCACGGAGTACCTCTTCCTTGCCTAGGAGATAGGTCAGAGACTCATAGTAGATCTCGTCAAAGCTTACCCCTAGACGACGGTATGTCTCATCGAAGCCTGCGTAGACCCATGAGTTCATCATGCGCCAGAGGCTCACCACCTCCTCATCGCCTTCTTCCCAGCGACGGAGCAGGGCACGAGCCTCGGCCATGAGGGGGGAGGCAGCCTCGGCTTCCTCCTGGCTCTTGCCCTCGGAGATGAGGGCAGCTACCTCGGCCTTGTAGTGCTTGTCGAAGAGCACATAGAAGTCCCCGATCAGATGGTCTCCCTTCTTACCCGTACTCTCTGGAGTGGCGCCATTGCCCCAACGCATCCACGCAAGCATCGACTTACAGATATGGATACCTCGGTCATTGACGATATTTGTCTTGAAGACTTTGTTCCCCGTAGCCTCTAGGATCTTGGCAATACTATAGCCGAGGAGGTTGTTGCGGATATGGCCTAGGTGGAGCGGCTTATTGGTGTTAGGCGATGAATACTCTACCATGACAAAGGGCGCATCAGCACCTGCCTGGACATGCCCATAGTGCTCCTCGTGGCGAATGCTATTCAGCTCCTCAAGCCAAGCGGAGGGGGCAATCGTAAGGTTCAGAAAGCCCTTAACGACCTGCACCGAGCTCACCAGTGGCGAGTGCTCCAGCAGATAGCTCCCGAGCTCCTGTGCTGTTGCCTCTGGGCTCTTTCGTGAGATCTTCAATAGGGGAAAGGTAACAAGTGTCCACTGCCCCTCGAACTCGCTACGTGTCCGCTGTAGCTGAAGCTGTGTGGCACTGACCTGCTGTCCGTAGAGGGCTTCTACAGCCTCCATCGCAGACTGCTGTAGGGATTGTATGATCGACATACTCGTTCTATGCTTTATTTATTCTGCTTATAATCAACCTTGGGAGGGACAAAGGTACACTTTCTAGGGGGATAGCTCCCTACCCTACTCTTCCTCCCTATCCCTCTCTTCTCCAAGAGGGCTGCTTAGGCGAAGGTGCAGGACCTGCTTGGTCTCTGCTGACAGGGCATACCGACGATCGGGGACGTGCCCAATGAGCCAAAGGATCTGATCTCCTCGGACGAGAAGCAGTGCCTCTGCCCGATCTCGGTGGCTATACTTGCCATCGATGAAGATACGGCGGAGGAGCTTGCGCCCCTTCATACCATAGGGATAGAGGGCATCCCCCTCCTCGCGTCTGCGGATCAAGAGCTCTGTCACCCCCAATGCCTCGTAGTCATAGAGAGCTTCATTAGGGGGCAGAGGAAGGAGGCTACGATGATTCTCGGGACTAGGATAGACTTCCCACCTGAGTACAGAGCCCGAGGGAAGTATTAGCTCTCCCCCCTGAGCTATATCGATGGTCTCCCGATAGGCAGTGACCTCTTTGTCTCGTGGCCTTAGCTCCAGATACTCACTTCCCCGCACCAGGGTGTACCCAGCGCTGTGAAAGGTAGCTCCTGCAGTCCCCTCTCTTAGCTGCGAGTGGATCTGTAGGACGAGCTCCCGTGAGAAGCCATAGGGGTGAAGGAGTTCGTAGAGTAGCGTCTGTGGAGCTGAGGTGCCGAGGATACCGGGCACACTGATCTCGCCTCGCTCTGTGAGGAGCTCCCGCCGAAGCTCCTCTACCCGCTCTAGGTAAAGCGTCTCCACCCCACGGAGGTTCTCCAGAGTACGCTCGGCTGCCCTGCGGAAGGAGGGATTGAGCTCCTCCAGCAAAGGGATTAAGCGGTGGCGAATGAGATTACGCCGATAGCGTAGGTCTGCGTTGGAGCTATCCTCGCGATAGGGCTGACCAAGAGAGCGGAGATAGTCCAAGACCAGTGTCCTCGGACAGTCCATTAGGGGACGAATGATCCCATCCGTATCCCTGCGGTAAGGCATACCACTCATGCCCCGTATACCTGTCCCCATCGAGAGGTTCAGCAGGAGGGTCTCTATCCGGTCATCCGCATTATGAGCTACGGCAGTGACCGTAGGCACCCTCGCCTGATCCCTCAGGGAGGCAAACCAACGATAGCGGAGCCCCCTCGCCCCCATCTCCACCGAGACTCCTGCGTGAGCTGCTACATAGGCTCGGGTATCAAAGTGCTGGACGAGATAGGGAAGGCCGTGTTGCTCTGCTAGGCTACGGACGAAGGCCTCATCCCCGTCACTCTCCTCACCCCTCAGGGCGAAGTCGCAGTGCAGGAGCCGTAGATGCGCTCCATAGCCTAAAGCTAAAAGAGCCATCAGCAGGGCTACAGAGTCTGCGCCCCCACTGATGGCAAGATGTATCTGCTCCCTCCCAGTGGGTAGGAGCTGGTGAGACCGTATCGTCTCCGAGACCCGCACGAGGAGCGGATGAGGCATAGGCCTACTGGTGCTCGTGAGCCTCCTCGATGAGCTCGGGATCAACGAGGATACGTCCGCAGTATTCGCAGACGATGATCTTCTTGTGGAGCTTCAGGTCTACCTGACGCTGGGGTGGGATCTTATTGAAGCAACCTCCGCAGGCATCACGGTCAATGGGTACTACGGCTAGGCCATTACGAGCACCCTCACGGATACGGCGAAAGGCATGTAGGAGACGCTCCTCGATCCCCTCCTCTAGGCGGATGGCTTCAGCACGTAGAGCTTCTTCCTCTTGCTTCGTCTCGTTCTTGATACGAGCTAGTTCCTCCTGCTTGGACTGTAGGTCGATCTTGCGCTCAGCGATCGTCTCCTTGAGGGCGGCGATACGCTCGCTACGCTGCTGGATGTCTGCGTTGCCCTCGTTGATACGCTTCTGGGAGAGCTCGATCTCGAGTCCCTGGAATTCGATCTCCTTAGAGAGGTTATCGTACTCGCGGTTATTCTTGACATTGTCGAGCTGTACCTTGTACTTCTCGATCTTCTCCTCCGAGGTCACGATACGAGCCTTCTCGGTGGCGATGGCTTGCTTCTGCCGCTTGTTGTCCTCCTCGAGATGCTTTAGACGTGTCTCCATCCCTGCGATCTCATCCTCGAGATCCTGCACTTCTAGTGGGAGCTCGCCACGCAGGGTCTTGATATGATCGATCTTGGTAAAGGTCTCCTGCAGACGGCTCAGTGCGATGAGCTTATCTGCGACACTTCCTTCGCGGGAGCTGACAGCAGGATCAGCGACGGGCTGCTCGACGACCGCCTCGGTCTGGACGGCGGGGACCTCAGCCCTCTTCACGGTCTTCTTCGCTGCCGTTGTAGTCTTCTTCGTTGTTTCTTTCGCCATTATAAAATGCTCTATAGCGCTATTATAGGATTGGAGTCTAACTCGCTTTGATAGACCGCAAAGTTAGCTATTTTCGCTGAAATGATTTCCGCTAGTAGCCGTGAGGCTATCTTTTCGCTCTCGTAGTGGCCGACCGTGACGAGGACGGGACTCCCCTCGCAGTCAAAGTAGTCATTATACTTCGCTTCCCCCGTGATGAAGATGTCGGCACCTAGTGCCCGAGCCTTCCTCCAGAGGAATGCTCCAGCCCCACCACATAGGGCTACTCGACTTACGCTCTCCTTCTTCGTCACACTATAGCGTAGCTGTCGTGTCTGGAAGTAGCGCTCCACCTCAGCGAGGAAAGTGCGCAGGGGCTGAGGCTCTGGGAGATCGCCGATGATACCGCTACCAGTAGTCCGATCCTGATTCCGCAGAGCTACAAAGCTATAAGCGGGGGTCTCGTAGGGATGGGAGCGAAGGAGAGCCTCCTCCACTCGCCCCTCGAGGTAGGCTGGTAGGACGACGCTCAGCCGATCCTCTGGCTCTCGGTGCAGGGTACCCACTTGCCCCACAAAGGGCTGCGCCCCATCGAGTGCACGGAACGTCCCCTCACCCTGTGAGCGGTAGCTGCAGCTGTCGTAAGCTCCTAGGCGGCCTGCCCCTGCCTCCCAGAGAGTAGCCGAGACAGCCTCGGTATGGGCTCTGGGGACAAAGGTCACCAGCTCCACGAGCTGGTTCGGCGAAGGCTCTAGTACCCGCACTTGCTGGAGACCAAGGTCACGAGCCATCAGGTGGTTCAGCCCCTCAGGGGCATTGTCCGCCGAAGTGTGGGCGGCATAGATACTGATCCCATGCTGGAGGGCTAGGCGCACACACCGCTCGATATAGCTCGAGGTGCCGATACGCTTAAGCCCCTTAAATAGAAGGGGGTGATGGGCGATGATGACATTTGCTCCTCGCTCGATAGCCTCTCTGATGACAGCTTCGGCGACATCCACACAGCAGAGGACGCCCGTAGCTACGGCCGAGGGATCCCCGACCTGAAGGCCACAGTTGTCATAGCTCTCTTGCAGTGCCGAAGGGATCTTCGCCTCTAGGGCATCCCACACCTCGTGTACTCGTATCATAAATCTGTAGTTTCTAGTCCATTCTTGATAGCATCTCCAAAGGTAGCTAATTTTCCCTCGCACCTCTAGCTCCTCTGTCTCTCTCCCTCCATACCTGCCGCAGAGCCTCCTTACTCCCCCGAAGAACATCCCTCCCCCCCTCTACACTGCTGTCTCCATGCCCCTAGGACGGATATACCCGCTACCTCTGTAGGGGTAGCGGGCATACCTCGGAGTGAGCCATAAAGCCCCACTCATCGTCCCTACGCTCCTAGCCCTGTAGGGATAGAGGGGGCGCCAGAGGACTAGTAACGGTAGTTAAAGGTCAGCAGTATGGAGCGAGGGCGCAGGAATGTCCTACGTACAAACTCGTCAAGAAGGTTGTAGTGCACCGACTTGCGTTCTCGTGCATCCAAGAGGTTCTCTGCACTAAGGCTTAGTGTCCAGAGACGGCGCTTGTAGCGCAGACTCACATCCAGGAAGTGAAGATCGTCTGGACGCTGCCCCTCGGTACGTAGCCACGTAGACTCTGAGGAGAGCACGAGGAAGGTGTACTTCAGGGGTTGTAGGGTCAGCTTCGGACTTAGCCCCCAGGTCTCAGCATGGCTACGGAAGAAGCGAGAGGACAGATGGCTCATATAGTAGCTACCGTCTATATCGAGTGTGACCACGGACGATGGGGCAAACGAGATACGGGGCTGTAGCTGATAGCCCCCTCCGAAGCTATCGTAGGTGCGTCCCTGTCTCAGGACTGGCTGGCTCACAAAGTTCAGAGAAGACACCAGCGAGAAGGTCGTATTCAGTGCCGGGAAGTAGCGAGAGAACCAGAGGCTCCCCATCCACGTATCCCGCTCCGAGGGCCGTCTGGTGACGCTGGAGATCTGCTCCCCATGCTGTACATCACGCACTAGGCTATACTCCGAGTAGCTACGTGTCCACCCCACCGAGAGGTTGCAGAAGAGTCCCTGCATCGGGCGCCTATAGACTAGGGAGAGCATTCCCCGTAGCTCCCTATGAGCTAGTAGCTGAGGTACCCGCTGATAGATACGTGTGTCGTAGCGAGTCTTCAGAGGCTCTAGCAGGAAGGTCGCCAAGCTACGAGAGAGCTGCCCCCGATAGCCCCCACTCCCCGTCAGCTTCAGTCCTGGGAAGAAGCTATAGGAGGCATCGAGGGATACTCCCGGGGTCAGACGGACAAGCGAATAGGAGCTCCTTGCCCCCTCCATCCCATAGCGGTAGTGCTCCAGTAGTAGGGTCGTCGGTAGGCCTAGAGAGAGGGTAGCCTTCGGGGTCTGATAGCTAAAGGTCGGCGACGTGCTAAGGGATAGCCCTCCGCCCCTCACCTCATCCTCACCCCGAGGCTGTAGGTGATCCCCAGCCGAGATCTGGCCATAGTGTGCGAGGACATCTACCATACCCGATAGGCTGATCCGTGAGGAGAGCGTATGGCTGTAGCCAAAGGAGGTCGTCGCCGATCCGGCGTATCCCGCTAGGGACTCATCGAAGGCATAGCCACTGGTCGGGACGGCATACTTCATCCGAGGGATCGCATGGAACTTCAGCGTACCATCTAGCTTGAGGTGCCCCTGCTCACTCGTCTCTCTACGCCAGGTACACTGCTCTCTCAGCGTATAGTAGAGCCAAGACTGGCTGTGAGGTATCGGGTGAGCATCACGCAGCAGATCCGTAGAGCCCTTTCCCCCGTTGAGGTCAAGGGTGAGTACACTCGATAGGTAGCTCTTCTGGCGGTTGGCGGTATAGTCGATTACAGCTTGACCTAGATGGGTTAACCGGTGCTCAGGGCGAAGCTCCTCGTACTGCTCCGTCTGATCGCCTAGGTGTAGGCGGACAGCATTGTGCTCCCGGGTAGCAGCGCGCTTGGCACTGTAGGCGAAGTTGTAGCGGAGGGTTACTTCCTCTTCCTCTAGTCGGTGTATCCCGTTGATCGTAGCCCCTAGAGCTCCATGCCCTAGATCGGCACGCCCCATAGATGTGGAGAGAGCCCCCATACCCACTAGGGAGCGGAGCCCCAGCATCCCCTCCTCGGGTGGATAGAGTCCCTCGGCAGCGATCGCCTCGGGGGTCTGATGGGCTCCTAGGAGGGAGAGGAACTGCAGTCGGCTATTCACCAGCAAGGCAAGAGCCTTGCCCCCATAGAGGGGCTCTCGGGGAGTCCCCTCCTCTACTCCACCCTCTGCCTGGAGTTCACCTACGGGGCGAAGCATATTCTTATTCTTCAGATGTACGTTGAGGATAGTCTCAGTACCCTGCTGCTTATCTCTCAGGAACTTGACCTTCTGAAAGTGTTCGATTAGGTCGATACTTGCGACGTCGTCAGCCTTGATGTTGCGTGTAGCCACCGCATACCTTCCCCCGAGCATATTCATCCCCTCGATGTACACTCCCGATATGGGCTTCCCTTGGAAGGTGATGACGCCATGCCCATCGACATTGAGAGAGGGTACTCGCTTGATCAAGTCCTCTAACGTGCTGGTTGCGATGGTCTTCAGCTGGCGAGCACTAAACGTCGTCGTATCTCCCTTACTTCGGATAGCGGGAGCATTGACACGCACGGGACGGAGCTCAATAGCCTTAGGGGCTAGCTGTAGGGTAAGGGACTCATAAGGGGGGCGAAGGGGCAGAACCAGGCTCTCGTAGCCCATACGCCTCAGGCGGAGCTGCAGAGCCTCTCCCCCACTGGTCTCCTGCCAAGAGAGGACAAAGGAGCCCTCATTATCCGTCTGAGCATAGGCGACCTGGCGAGGCTTCTCACCCTCAGCAGGCACACGCTCAAGCAAGACGATGACACCAGAGAGGGGCTGCTGGCCCTCCTTGCTCTGTATCCGTCCCTTCAGTGTCTGTGTCTGCTTCTCTTGTGCATAGCCTTGGCTTATGATTCCGTAGAGGCAGAGGAGCAGGATGAGTAGTTTTCGCAGCATAGTGTGTAGATAGATTAGGGGGTGGATTAGGGAGTAACCCGACGTAGGGGCGTATAGAGGAAGCGACGGCGAGGCAAGGGTTCCTCGGCAGCCTTGCCAATGGGACGCACTAAGCCCGAGCCCAGCATGACCTTGCCGGGATCCGCCGCATACTTCATATAGGCTTTGATGACCTTCTCTCGATCAGACTTGAAGTAGTTCCGCAGATTGAACGGGATAGGGATCTTGCGGTCAGCGACACTCAGTAGGAGGAAGTCGTGCAGGTACTCGGTGTCGTAGGCCTGTACAATGAGTCCAGGTAAGCCCCGCAAGAGCCACGGTCCTGACGAGCAAGCCAGCTCAGGAGCATACCACACGACCCAGTGACGACCGTACAAATCACACTCGGCCTGGATGCAGTCGTAGCCCATGAGGTTCTTCACCGAGTCCTCGTTGATCTTCCACTGGATAGGCTCGAGTGGCTCCTCAGAGATGTAGTTGTCGGTGAATACGCGATCCGTCATTGAGACCCTACCCTCAGGATAACCTAGATAGACCTTCCACTTGATATTAGATCTATTGAAAGGCACCCCTTTCTCCCTAGTCCTAAAATAGCTCTCCTCGTAAGGCTTGTTATCAAAAATTATCCCTAGTGAATCCCTTTGATAGTCATCGTCTCCTTCAAACTTCTGTGCTTTATTTCCCACAAGGAGTACCATGAGATGGGTATCTGTCTTACCACTATCCACAAAGGCATAGCGATACTCACACTTCAGATAGGCCGTATCTATAGTTTTATAATTACGATAGACATAGGGCTTATCGAACATCTGAGCAGAGGCATGAAGGGGCAAACCCAGCAACCCGAGACACAGAAGAAGGGAGAGGGACAGGGGGCGTAGTGGGTGTTTTGTTATCGTCCTCATAGTAGCTGGGTATTGAATGTGGGAGCTAATATCTATTTAGGGTTAGGGAGTAACCCGACGTAGGGGCGTGTAGAGGAAGCGACGGCGAGGCAAGGGTTCCTCAGCAGCCTTGCCTATAGGACGCACTAGACCTGAGCCAAACATAACCTTACCAGGATCTGCCGCATACTTCATATAGGCTTTGATGACCTTCTCCCGCTCGGACTTGAAGTAGTTCCGCTCAATGAACGGGATAGGGATCTTGCGGTCAGCGACACTCAGTAGAAGGAAGTCGTGCAGATACTCGGTGTCGTAAGCCTGTACAATGAGTCCAGGTAAGCCCCGCAAGAGCCACGGCCCCGACGAGCAAGCCAGCTCTGGAGTATACCATACGACCCAGTGACGGCCATATAGGTCACACTCTGCCTGGATGCAGTCGTAGCCCATGAGATTCTTCACTGAGTCCTCGTTGATCTTCCACTGGATAGGCTCAAGTGGCTCCTCGGAGAGGTAGTTGTCAATGAACACTCGATCTGCTATCGATACTTTGCCTTCGGGGTAGCCTAGATAGACAGACCACTTAGTACCAGATCGAAAATCACCTTGGAACTTTTGCACCTTATTCCCTACTAGGAGCACCATTAGATGGGTATCTGTCTTACCACTATCCACAAAGGCATACCGATACTCGCACTTTAGATAGGTTGTATCTACAGCCTTAAAGCGAAGATAATAGGTAATTCGATCTTCCTTTTGAGCCCAAGAATGCTGATATATCCCCAACAGCCCGAGGCACAGAAGGAGGGAAAGGAGCAGGGCATGTAACCGATGCTTTGTTGTCATTCTCGTAATAGTTATAGATTGACTCCTAGACAGGTTTCACAGAGTTCAGAGGTTCATCAGAGGCTCACCCGGCGTAGGGGTGTGTAGGGGAAGCGACGACGAGGCGAGGGCTCCTCAGCAGCCTTACCAATGGGACGTACTAGGCCCGAGCCAATCATGACCTTGCCGGGATCTGCCGCATACTTCATATAGGCTTTGATGACCTTCTCTCGCTCAGACTTGAAGTAGTTCAGCAGATTAAACGGGATAAGGATCTTGCGGTCTGCGACACTCAGTAGGAGGAAGTCGTGCAGATACTCGGTGTCGTAGGCCTGTACAATGAGCCCAGGCAGCCCCCGCAAGAGCCACGGGCCTGACGAGCAGGGTAGCTCCGGGGCATACCAAACGACCCAGTGACGGCCGTACAGATCACACTCAGCCTGGATACAGTCATAGCCCATGAGGTTCTTCACTGAGTCCTCATTGATCTTCCACTGGATAGGCTCAAGTGGCTCCTCGGAGAGGTAGTTGTCAATGAACACTCGATCAGCTATTGAGACCTTCCCTTTGGGGTAATCTAGGTAAACAGACCATCTAGTTCCAGACCTAAAGAAAGGCACCCCTTTCTCCCTAGCCACAAAGTAGCTATCCTTATGAGGTTTGTTGTCAAAGAGCACCCCTAGTGAATCCCTTTGATATTCATCATCCCCTTGAAACTTCTGCGCTTTATTCCCTACGAGAAGTACCATGAGGTGGGTATCTGTCTTACCACTATCCACAAAAGCATAGCGATACTCACACTTCAGATAGGCCGTATCTATAGCCACATAGTCGTTATAGACATAGGGCTTGTCCTCCCACTGGGCGGAGGCCCATAGGGGCAAGCCCAACAGCCCGAGACACAGAAGGAGGGAAGGGAGCAGGGCATGTAACCGATGCTTTGTTGCTGTCATTCTCGTAATAGTTATAGATCGACTCCTAGGCAGGTTCCACAGTGGTCAGAGGTTCACCCGACGTAGCGGAGTGAAAAGACGACGATAGAAGGACAAGGGCTCCTTGCCAACGGGACGTACTAGACCTGAGCCTAGTATAACCTTGCCGGGATCTGCCGCATACTTCATATAGGCTTTGATGACCTTCTCCCGCTCAGACTTGAAGTAGTTCCGCTCAATGAACGGAATAGGGATCTTGCGGTCTGCGACACTCAGTAGGAGGAAGTCGTGCAGATACTCGGTGTCGTAGGCCTGTACGATGAGCCCAGGTAAGCCCCTCAAGAGCCACGGGCCTGACGAGCAGGATAGCTCGGGGGCATACCAAGCGACCCAGTGACGACCATAGAGGTCACACTCTGCCTGGATGCAGTCGTAGCCCATGAGGTTCTTCACCGAATCCTCGTTAATCTTCCACTGGATAGGCTCGAGTGGCTCCTCAGAGAGGTAGTTATCGGTGAATACGCGATCCGCCACAGAGACTTTACCCTCGGGGTAATCTAGGTAGACAGTCCACTTGGTGTTCGACCTATTGAAGGGTACCCCCTTCTCCCTAGACCTAAAGTAACTCACCTGATGGGGCTTATTATCGAAGATTATCGCTAGCGAGTCCGATTGATAACCATCATCTCCTTGGAACTTCTGAACTTTATTCCCCACGAGAAGTACCATCAGATGGGTATCTGTCTTACCACTATCCACGAAAGCATAACGATACTCACACTTCAGATAGGCTGTATCTATAGTCCTAAAGCGAAGATAGTAAGAAACACGCTCTCCGTTTTGAGCAGAAGAGTGCTGGTATACCCCGAATATCCCAAGGCATAGAAAAACGGGGAGGAGGAACAGGTTAGCGCTATGTATCGTAAAAGATTTCATAACATATCATGGTTTAATCGTAATAGTTACATAGGGGAAGGGAAAACTTCCCCTTCCCCTATGTAACAGAGCAACATACCCTAGAATGTCTTATTAACACCTAGTGTATAGTTGTAGGAAAGCCTGTGTTTATTCCGACTGGGATGGGGCTGGAGTACCGATCTTCAAATCCAGAGTCAACTCTGCGAGCGGATGATACTCGGTCATTGAGCCCACAGACATAATCCGAGGATCTACAACTATGGCTTTATCATCGGTACCACAGAGATCCTTGTTGATTTCACGTAGATAGTCCTCATATTCCTTATCGCTCCCATCATAACCCTCAGGGCCAACAGTCATAATGGCTTTGCCACAGGTGGTAACGACGATAACAGCTTGGGCAGACTGCCCAGCTAGAAGCAGGAGCATTGCCCCTGCAAGAAGAATGATTTTCTTCATAGCTTGTTAGTGTATGATGTTTAACATAAGGACAGAGCATTAGGGGCAAGGGGCTCATAATCTCTATCCACCCACAAAGTTAGAGAAAGGGAATCTAAAAAGCAACACCTCGAGCATCTTTTTCTGAAATCACCTCAACTAACTATAAATCAACCCCTCGCATTAGCCCTTCAAGGTACACCACCACATCGGAGCAGGCTATAGAAAGGCTTCCGAGGAAGCATGCCCGATAGGCTCGGGGGAGAAAAAGCGCCCCCGAGACTTAGACAGAACACAAGCTAAGCCTCGGGGGTAAGGGAAAAATAATGGGGGCTATGCTACCGACTAGGAGGTAGCCTCGCTGGAGGAGGGAGGTTGCTCGGCCTTGCGCTTGCGCCGACGGGAGCGTAGCCCCGTGACGAGGACAATGATCGAGGCTAGGCCGAGGAAGAAGATAAAGAGCTCTGTCCCCCACTTGCCCAAGAAGGGGCTATAGAGGCGCCCTGCATGGAGCTCCAGCGCTGCCTGCCAGAGGGAGTAGGGCATCTCATTCAGTTCCCTCGGCTGAGGAGTGAAGGATACCTGTCGGGCAGTGCCCTCCTCGGTACGTCGCACAGCCCCTCGGTCGTAGAGGAAGACTAGATCCTCCCGCTCGTTAGCCCCAGCCAAGAGCCCAGAGACTGTATAGGCTCCTATGGGACGTCCAGAGCTCACCTCCTCGACGGGCTCGTGGGTGAAGTAGTCCCGCAGAGGTTCCTCGGGCTGCTCGGGGTGTACCTCGAAGAGCCCGGCAAAGGAACCAATGATCCAGGAGCCATCGGGCCGCTGGGCGAAGGCGTTGATCCCCATCGGGCTGACCTGTGGCTGATAGCCCCAGGGCTCAGGTGTGTCGGTGAAGGAGGTAAGCGTGAAGAAGCCCTCACTCGTAGAGAGGAGCCACGAGCCGTTCGTCTCATCATAGCGAATAGCCCTGAGGCGGTCAAACCACGGGTTCTCGCTGTAGAGCGCACTGAAGCGATTGGGGCGTGCCTCGTTGAGTACCAGAGGGATCATCATCGGCGGACGTAGTAGCCAGCCGGTAACGAAGACGAAGAGGACGATGTAGAAGAGCTTTGTCCCGAGCCGCTTATGTAGCTTGAAGTGGAAGGAGAGCCTACGCGAGAGTCGTTGCTTGGCCTCCGAGGCCTTCTTTGTCCCCCGCTTGTTCTTCTTCCCCATCAGCCTGTGGCTGTATAGGGAGTAGAAGATACCCGTCAGGCACAGTACCATCACCAGTAGGCCGACGAGGTCTACGATGAGACGACCAATGAGGCCAAAGTACTCTCCACTATGTAGCGCCCACACGATACGGAATAGGAGGAGACGCCCCGTATAGGTATCAGGCTCCCCGAGCTCGTAGGTCTTCCACTCGGGGTTCGTGAGGGTACGCTGGTAGAGGAGGGAGCGACTGAGCAGTAGGAGACTATCTCCACGGATCTGCATGTCGGCCAGACGTCCGTGCACCGAGGAGGGCAGGGGCTGCTGTTCCCACCGCTTCCCCGAGCTGTCGAGTCTGTAGAGACGGTACTGCGAGGCTACCCAGATCCGCCCCATATGGTCTCGAGCCATGGACATGATCTTGGCCTCATCCCCCCCCTTGACGAAGCCCTCATCGAGGAGCACTGCGGGTGCCGTGAGGGTGCTATCGGTACGCCAGACCCCAGCTCCACCGTAGATATAGGCTAGGCTATCGGCACGCAGGATACCCCGTACGGCACCATTATTCCAGTGATCGAAGAGGTAGTCCTTCGGTAGGAGAGCTCGGGGTATATCTACCTGCTGTAGGAGCTCACGATGGTTGAGGATAATCCCAGAGAGGGAGGCTAGGAAGAGGAGGACACAGAGGGGGATCCCTAGATATTTATGTAGCTTCTTAGCTCGGATCATAGGCCTTTAGCTGGTTATATACGGGGTTGGCATACATCGTCAGGAGCGCACGGCGCAGGAAGGGTTCGTCGGGAGTCAGATGCTGAGGTAGGCGCACGAGGGCGATACGAGCATCGATATAGCGAAGCGCCTCATCCCGCTCCTCAGACGTATAGTGTTCACGATGAGTAGACTCGCCCCGTAGCTCGTCGGCAGCTACATAGTTGATCGGATAGAGGGCATAGCCCCGATGGATCTCCCGATCTAGGATAGCCGCTAGGCTAGCATAGCGAGCTTGGTCACCCTCGGGCAGGTCGATCCCCATGAGGAGCTCCGAGAGTGGTCGTCCGATATGGAAGGAGACACGTCCCTTCCAGCCAAAGACTCCCGTCTTCATATTGATACCGTCATCCTCGGGGCTCTTCTTGAAGCCCTCGACATCCCGCTTGAGCTGCATCTCCTGCGCCTTGAGGTAGTCACAGGGGTCATACTCATAGCTACAGGTCACGGGGACGATATTCAGGGGTGTCAGAGCTGCTACTGCCTCCCGCTGCCCCGAGCCTAGACTGAGCATCTTCAGTAGGGCAGGCTGAGTCTGGTCCGAGGAGTCCTTGGCTCGTCCCTCACGCTGTGCGATCCACAGGCTCTTCCCCTCGCCTACAGCCTCGTGCATGTATTCGGAGAGGAGCTTGGCAGCGAGTAGTACCTCTCGGCCCTGGAGGTTACGACGTACGAGGAAGCTCCCATTGAGCTTGACGAGGGTCTCTACCCAAGGGTAGATCATGAGGTTGTCCCCGATAGCTATCTCAGGGAAGTGTGCCCCAGCATCGACGAGGAGTACGTTGAGGAAGGCCGAGTCTAGGATAATATCTCTATGGTTGGAGATGTAGGTGTAGGCACCCGTCTGCGAGATATGCTCCGTACCGGTTAGCTCTACAGAGCGACAGCAGTGCTCCATGACGTGCTTGACCCAATAGTAGCTCACACGCTGCTTGAAGTCCTCGACACTGTGGCAGGCCTTCAGCGTAGCCATCAGTTCGTCCCAGCTGGCACTGAGCCCGAGGCTCTCGTAGACTCCACGCAGGGGAGCTAGAGAGGCGAGCTGAGCGATAGCACTAGGCACTTCCTCTGGGATCAGGGGGCGAATGCTCTTATATTTATCGGTATCCATAGTGGGGGGAGGGTTTAGGCCTGAGGGAGGCGTTCGCGAATGATCGAGGTGAGCACCTGGGGCATCGTGAGCCCAGCAGCTGCTACCTGCTGAGGGATGAAGCTCGTAGGGGTCATCCCCGGGGTGGTATTGACCTCTAGGAGTGTGGGCTGGCCATCGGCCTCGATGATATAGTCTACACGTATGATCCCCCGAGCATCTATATGCCGGTAGATCTCCGAGGTCAGCTGCTGGATGAGTGCTGTGGCCTCGGGGGATATGCGTGCGGGAGTGATCTCCTCGACGGCGCCGTTGTACTTGGCATCGAAGTCAAAGAAAGCCCCCTTGGGGACTACCTCCGTCACGGGCAGAGGATGAAGGGCTCCCTCAGCCTCGTAGCACCCGCAGGTGACCTCCACGCCAGCGATGAACCGCTCGAGGAGAACCTCGTCACACTCGGTGAAGGCCTCACGGATAGCCTGCTCTAGCTCCGCCTCGGTATTCACCCGAGAGGTCGCTACACTCGACCCTCCCGCATTGGGCTTGGCAAAGAGGGGAAGGCCTAGACGCTCCACGAGCTCATGTGACGAAGGCTGTGGCATGTCTTGGCGCAGACGTACCGAGTCGGCTACCCGCAGATGGGGGAAGGAGCCGAGGTAACGATTGCAGTGATACTTACTGAAGGTCAGTGCCTCGGTCAGCACGCCCCCGGTATTGTAGGGCACGCCGACTAGATCGAGGTAACCCTGTAGGAGACCATTCTCCCCTGGGGTACCGTGCACCGTGATGAAGGCATAATCAAAGCGTATCCGCCCGGTAGGACCAAGGAAGCTAAAGTCGTCCTTATCCACCGGGATAGGCTCACTCCCCTGCCCTAGGTGGACGAACCAGCCCTCTCGCTCCACGACGACTAGATAGGGAGAGAAAGCACTGCGATCGATCCAGGAGAGGATACCAGAGGCACTGCGTAGAGATACGGAATACTCGCCCGAGTATCCCCCTGCTACGACAGCTATGTTGGGTAAGTTCATACTAGAATTGCTATAAATAATGTCATCGGAGATGATCCAATCTGGGAACAAAAGTACCCCTTTTCCCCCGTAACGACCTCATACGGGGACTCGAGCAGGGTACTAGGAGCTCACTTCCCCAGCATGAGCCTAGCGTATCTCTCAGCATGCCGTCTCCCGCCTTCTCAGCATGCCGTCCCTCGCTCACCATGCATGCCGTCCTACGCTTTCTCAGCAGACCGTCACACACCCTATAGTCCCAGAAGTTGATCCCCCAGGACGTCTGCCATTAGCCCCCTAGAAGCCAACCTACGATAGCGCTACAGAGGACATACCTAGAGCGCTACAGTGTACACGTGTGTACACTGTTGTGTACACGCAGGTATACTCTAGTGTACACACGTGTACACTCTCCCCTCCTAGATAACAGGTGTATACTCGATCATTCCACACCTAGAATACAGATGTCACTACCTTCGGCCGATGCTCCTTGAGCTCTTTGTCCACGACCTCTAGTGATCTCACAGCCTCTGCCCCACCTAAAATAGGAGCAGGATGGGCATTTATTCGTATTTTTGTATGTACTATGCTTTTTATTTAGGCTAGCTAGATGCAAGACTTAGAGATCAAGGGTGCCCGAGTGCACAATCTGAAGAACGTAGACGCTCATATACCGAGGTATTCCCTGACCGTCTTTACGGGGCTAAGTGGGAGTGGTAAGTCCTCGCTCGCCTTCGACACGATCTACGCCGAGGGTCAGCGGAGGTATATCGAGACCTTCAGTTCCTATGCCCGTGGCTTCCTAGGCGGAGGTATGGAGCGTCCCGACGTGGAGCAGATAGAGGGCCTGGGGCCCGTGATCTCGATTGAGCAGAAGACTACCAATAAGAATCCCCGCTCTACGGTAGGTACCGTAACGGAGATTTACGACTTCTTTCGCCTACTCTATGCCCGTGCTGGCCAAGCCGTGTCCTACCTAACAGGGGCACCGATGGTACGCTACACCGAGGAGCAGATCCTAGAGCTACTGCTGGCTCGCTTCTCGGGGAAGAAAGTCCTGCTACTAGCCCCAGTGGTCAAGCAGCGTAAGGGACACTACAAGGAGCTCTTCGAGCAGCTACGCAAGAAGAGCTTCCTCAATGTGCGTGTCGATGGTGAGCTCAGAGAGATCACCTACGGGATGAAGCTCGACCGCTATAAGCTCCACAGCGTAGAGGTACAGACCGACAAGCTCACCATCTCGGAGAAGAACCGTGACCGTCTGATGACTAGCCTACGCCTTACCCTCAAGGAGGGTGACGGCGTGATGATGCTCCAGGAGCTGGAGACGGGCGAGATCTCCTACTTCAGCCGCCACCTCATGGATCCCGAGACCGGGCTCTCATACAACGAGCCCGCTCCACACAACTTCTCCTTCAACTCCCCCAACGGTAGTTGCCCCCGCTGCAAGGGGCTCGGCGAGGTACGTGTCATCGACCTAGAGAGCATCATCCCCGACAAGAACAAGAGCATCTACCAGGGGGGTATACTCCCACTAGGCAAGTACCGCCGTCAACTCATCTTCGCACAGCTCGAGGCGCTCTGTGCCAAGTATGAAGTATCCATCAAAGATCCGATCAAGAACCTCCCCGAGGACCTCATCCAGGAGATCCTCGAGGGCAGTGAGGAGGAGATCACCCTCACAGACGACCGCTTCCCCGACCTGCGTGGTATCCCCCTCTCCTACGACGGACTAGGGGCTTATCTCATGAGCTCTCAGGATCAGGAGGAGGATAGCGAGCAGAGCCAGCGTTGGCTCCTACAGTTCACCAAGCCGCAGGTCTGCCCCGAGTGCTCCGGGTGGCGACTGAACAAGGAAGCACTACACTACCTCATCGCAGGAAAGAACCTCGGCGAGGTAGCCTCTATGGAACTGACCCAACTGATGCAGTGGGTCGAGCAAGTCGAACGCGAGCTCACCCCCCAGCAGCAGATCATCGCCTCCGAGATACTCAAGGAGATCCGCACGCGCCTCTCCTTCCTCCTGGATGTCGGGCTGGGCTACCTATCGATGAACCGTATGTCTGCCTCGCTCTCTGGAGGAGAGAGTCAGCGTATCCGCCTAGCTACCCAGATCGGGACGCAGCTCGTAGAGGTACTCTACATCCTAGATGAGCCTAGCATTGGCCTCCACCAGCGAGATAACCTACGACTCATCCACTCCCTACAGAAGCTCCGCGACCTCGGCAATACCGTGATCGTCGTAGAGCATGACAAGGACATGATGCTACAGGCTGACCACATCATCGACCTAGGCCCCAAGGCTGGGCGACTAGGTGGTCATGTCGTCTTCGCCGGCACTCCAAGAGAGATGATGCAGGCAGGTACACTCACCGCTCGCTACATCAGTGGCGAGCAGCAGATAGACCTCCCCTCCACACGGCGCCCTATCACCGATCGTGTCCTACGTCTCAGAGGCGCCGAGGGAAACAACCTCAAGGGGATCGATGTATCCTTCCCCCTAGGGACCCTCATCTGTGTCGCTGGTGTCTCGGGTAGCGGGAAGAGCACTCTGATCAACGAGACGCTCTACCCGATCCTCAGCCAGCACCTCTACGCCTCACTCAAGGAACCGCTACCCTACCGAGAGATCGAAGGGCTCGACCTCGTAGACAAGGTCGTGGCGGTAGACCAATCCCCCATCGGACGTACTCCTAGGAGCAACCCCGCGACCTACACAGGAGTATTCACCGATATCCGCAACCTATTCGTCGGGCTACCCGAGAGCAAGATGCGAGGCTACAAGCCCGGGCGCTTCTCCTTCAACGTATCGGGAGGACGCTGTGAGACTTGCTCTGGCAATGGCTACAAGACCATCGCCATGAACTTCCTGCCCGACGTACTTGCTCCCTGCGAAGTCTGTCACGGCCGTCGCTACAATAGAGAGACCCTAGAGGTGCGCTTCAAGGGTAAGTCTATCGCAGATGTCCTCGATATGACGATCAACATGGCCGTAGAGTTCTTCGCCCACGTCCCCCACATCCTCAAGAAACTACAAGTGCTACAGGAGGTCGGCCTCGGCTACATTAAGCTAGGGCAGTCCTCCACTACTCTCTCAGGGGGTGAGAGCCAGCGTATCAAGCTCGCCTCCGAGCTCGCTAAGCGTGACACGGGCAAGACCGTCTATATCCTCGATGAGCCCACGACAGGACTGCACTTCGAGGATATACGTGTCCTGCTCGGTATCCTCAATCGCCTCGTCGATCGGGGAAATACCGTCATCATCATAGAGCATAACCTAGATGTACTCAAGAGCGCAGACTACATCATCGAGATCGGTCCCGACGGTGGCAGGGGGGGGGGAAAGCTCCTCTACGAAGGGACGCCAGAGGGACTCACACACATCACCGATAGTCCTACGGCTCCCTTCCTCAGCGAGGAGCTCGCACCACCGACTACATCAGCCACTAGGCGACAACGAAAACGATAACCCACACACTACATACACTACAAACACCAACACACAAATGAAATTAGGTAATCGACTATCAAACAAGATCTGTCCAGAGAACATGACGGTCGAGGAGTGGCAGGTGGCTCTTCGCCGTGAGAATGCTCGAGAGAGCGACTTCCAAGTCGAGCACTTGGATAAGAACCGCATCTGGGGGGACTACCTCGTCAGCAGTGCGACAGGGCGCTACAAGGTAGCCTTCCGTGGGGTGCAGAGTGATCGTAACTTCTGCTCCTGCCTGGACTTCCGCACCAACGGACTAGGCACCTGCAAGCATCTGGAGGCCGTGACCCTCTACCTCCAGGATCATGTACCAGGCTATCCCTGGGCTGGTCTCAGCTACTCAGCTGAGTATACCTCCATCTATGTCAGCTACAAGGGAGGGCGTAGCATCCGTGTACGTATCGGTACAGCCTATCAGGCCGAGTACCAGCGTCTACTCTATCAGTACTTCGATGAGGATGGGATCCTCCCTCTAGAGCAGTATGTACACCTAGACCATATATGCAAGCAAGCGCAGGCGATCTCCTCCTCCTTTCGCTGCTACGAAGACGTCCATGAGTTCGTCCTAGAGTGCCTCAGGGAGCAGCAGTGGCGAGCAGAGCTCAAGGCTACCTATCCCGAGGAGGCCATCCCCTGGAACAAGCATACCCTCGTCGAGCCCTTCGAGATCGTCGAGCGGCTACTCTACGACCTATGCTATCAGGGCTTCGGCTTCATCGTCGGGCTCAAGCACCCCTTCTATACTCACCTCATCGCCCGCCTCGTCGAGGAAGTCTATCAGGGCGAGGAGCTACGGGAGAAGGGCTATGTCATCGTCGGCAATGAGACGGACGTCCTTGTCTGGCAGGCGATACTCTTCCAGTACAGCGAGTATGTCCATCTACCCGTGCAGGTGATGTCCCAGGAGCAGTTCGTCAAGATCCAGATCCCTCAGGGCACCCGTGCCTCCTTCGTCTATGTCAATGATGCAGACTGCCTCAAGGAATGGAAGAACCCCGTGTCTCTAGCTCTAAAGAAGCTCGAGATTAAGCACCTCTATATGCACGTCGAGACCCTGGAGCACCTGACACCCGTACAGCTCTCCTCGATCCTACAGCATATCAATCCCTTTGTCATCGGACCCTTCTACAAGTTCATTCACTCCTACCGTCCCCTCTTCCCCTTGGCCGAGGTAGCGGAGCGGTTACCTGCGGAGATGAAGCCCTTCACCTTCTTCGCCACCCAGCGTATACACGCAGCTAAGGCGCTGCCGACTAGTGGCGATGAGCAGGCGATACGTATCCTCCCCGTCAATGATGAGCATACCCCCGAGAACAAGGTCAATAGGCTCCTCGGGCTCCTCTCCGAGATCCTAGAGGATCCAGATGCTACGCTCCTACTACGTACTCAGATCCTATCCCTACTGCAGGTAGATAAGTAGCTCGCCTCCTCTCCCCTATCCCATCAGGATAGACACTGACCCCAAGGGCGGTCACCTCCATATACTGGGGGTGACCGCCCTTCGTCGCTTTGACCTCTACCCTACACACTTCGTTCCCCTCTATCCTCCGCACCCCATCCCCTCTACCCTACACACTCCGTCCCTCTCTACTCTTCGCACTCCGCCCCCTCTACCCTTCGCAGAAGTATCTCAGTCGGTCTAGTCAAGGATGGGCACGGCAGCTGTAGCGTACTCCCCCACCCTAGCTCCTAGAGCTAGCCCTATAGATACACACACGCCCCCGAGGAGCACGAGACTCCTCGGGGGCGTGAGACATACTAACTAAAAATCAGAAAGCGTATAGGCTCTGACTAAAACTCGGCATTGCGAGGCGTACGTGGGAAGGGTATCACGTCACGGATATTGGTCATACCTGTGACGAAGAGTAGCAGACGCTCGAAGCCGAGTCCGAAGCCCGAGTGAGGAGCTGTTCCATAGCGACGAGAGTCCAGATACCACCAGATATCCTTCTCGGGGACACCCATCTCCTGAGCCCGCTTGGTGAGCTTCTCGAGGTCGGCTTCACGCTCCGAACCACCGATGATCTCCCCGATCTTGGGGAAGAGGACATCCATCCCTCGGACTGTACGACCGTCGTCGTTGAGCTTCATGTAAAAGCTCTTGATCTCCTTCGGGTAGTCCGTCACGATGACCGGACGCTGGAAGTGCTCCTCGACGAGGTAGCGCTCATGCTCGCTGGCGAGGTCTGCCCCCCAATAGATGGGAAACTCGAACTTGCGCCCAGCCTTCACCGCCGCCTCGAGGATCTCGATCCCCTCCGTATAGGTCATACGCTTGAAGGGCTTCTCCAGCACGAAGCGTAGGCGATCAATGAGCTCAGCATCGAAGTGCTCGGCGAGGAAGGTCAAGTCATCCATACAGTGATCTAGTGCCCACTGCACGCAGTACTTGATGAAGTCCTCGGCGAGGTCCATATTCTCCTCTATCTCGAGGAAGGCCACCTCGGGCTCGATCATCCAGAACTCAGCTAGATGACGAGGTGTATTGGAGTTCTCGGCACGGAAGGTAGGCCCAAACGTGTAGATTCCACCCAGAGCTAGGGCAGCCATCTCGCCCTCCAGCTGACCGGAGACCGTGAGGGAGGTATGACGTGCGAAGAAGTCCTCACGATAGTCTATCGCACCATCCTCCGTACGCGGGAGGTTGTCTAGGTCGAGTGTCGTGACCTGAAACATCTGGCCAGCCCCCTCTGCATCACTAGCCGTGATCAGTGGGGTGTGCACGTAGAAGTAGCCACGTTCATGGAAGAAGGTATGGATAGCCATCGCCATGTGGTGGCGCATGCGGTAGACCGCTCCGAAGGTATTCGTTCGGGGACGTAGGTGTGCGATCTCACGTAGGAACTCCAGCGAGTGTCCCTTCTTCTGCAGTGGATAGGTCGCAGGATCAGCCGTACCGAGCACCTCTATCTCGTGAGCCTGGATCTCTACCGACTGTCCCTGCCCCTGAGAGGCGACCAGCTCCCCTACGACACTTAGGCTCGCACCCGTGGTGATCTTAGCTAGGAGCTCTGGATCGAACTTCTCGAGGTCTACGACGATCTGTATGTTGTGAATGACCGAGCCGTCATTGAGCGCGATGAAGCTAACAGCCTTGTTACCTCGGCGGGTACGTACCCAGCCCTTTACGTTCACAATCTGTCCGAGGAGCTCACCACGGAGTAGCTCGATGATTCTTGTTCGTTTCATAGATACAAACTTAGGATGTATATGCAGTGACTATTCGAAGGCACCCATGCGTAGGTTGTTCACCTCCTGCTCGGTGAGGTAGCGCCAGCGACCCCGCCCGAGGTTCTTCTTTGTGAGCCCAGCGAAGTACACACGATCCAGCTTGTGGACATGGTAGCCGAGGTGCTCGAAGATACGGCGGACGATACGGTTACGCCCGGAGTGGATCTCGATGCCGACCTGGCTTAGATCCTCCTCGCTGACATAGCTGATCGCATCGGCATGGATCTCGCCATCCTCCAGCTCGATCCCCTCAGCGATACGCTGCATATCCTCGATAGCCACGGGCTTGTCGAGCCATACATGATAGATCTTCTTCTTCATGTAGGAGGGGTGAGTGAGCTTGCTGGAGAGGTCACCATCGTTGGTAATGAGGATGACCCCAGTAGTATTGCGGTCCAGGCGACCGACGGGGTAGATACGTTCCTCACAAGCGCCCTTGACGAGGTCCATCACCGTCTTGCGGCACTCAGGGTCGTCGGAGGTCGTGACGCAGTTCTTAGGCTTGTTGAGCAGGATGTAGATCTTGCTCTGGCAGGTGACACGCTGCCCCTTGTAGACGACTTCGTCCAGGCGCGTGACTCGGGAGCCCAGCTCGGTGACGACCTGCCCGTTGACGGTGATCTCACCAGCGGCGATGAGCAGGTCGGCCTCACGACGAGAGCAGACCCCTGCATTGGCGAGGAACTTATTGAGGCGCAGGTCCTGCGATGGGTCTACGACCTCCTCGTACTTGACAGGAGGGGGTGGGACGAAGGCGCGGGGCTTCTTCCCCTTACCCTTCTTAGCTGGAGCACCCTTAGCGGGCTTCTTGCCCTTCTTGGCTCCTGGGTATGGGGCACCGCCACCGGAGTTGGGGCGGGGACGCTCTGCGCGATTGTACTGATAGCTGTAGTTACCGCTCGTACGCTCGGCTTGGTAGCGTTCGTCGTACTGAGAGCGTTCACTCGAGGGTGTGTGTCCACGATAGTTAGATGAGCTGTGGCTGTCGTAGGTGTGTTCGGCTCGTGGACTCCGAGGAGTACTGTAGCTAGGGTGTGGAGCGGGATCATCGGAGACGATATAGACACGCTTGCGGCGTGGATGAGCCGCCGATCCATGCGAAGGGGGCTGAGTCGTCCCATCAGTAGAAGCGGTAGGGACACGACGAGTACGTACACGACGGACGGCCACGTCCTCCGAAGTCTGCTCTGGTCGAGGAAGAAAGTCTTTGTCTTCTGCCATGTTCTGGGTTTGTGTTTAATACTTACTTAAGTCGAGTGTTGAGGACAACCTCTCGGTTCCCCTCTGGCCTATAGCACCTGCACACAGTGGGTGGCTCCTCATGCCTCCCCGATCCTAGTTAAGTCATTAGGGGGGGATAGAGGGTGTGCCCCTGCTATGCACATATCGCCTTTCAGCACCAGCAAAGATAAGAATAATCTTTATACCATTCGTATAGAGTATTTAGGGGGATACCTAGGGGTGGAGAGGTGGGAGAGGATCTCTGCGTGTACCCTTCGCCCGCACTCTACTTTTCTGGGCTCTACTGAGGTATGAGTTCTTCCCCTAGAGTGCCTTCGCTGATCCCGGGGGTGCCTTGGACGCTAGGCTCAAGGGACGACCATGCGAGAGCCCCACCGGGGAGATACTTAGAGCGCTGTTGTGTACACGTGGGTACACTATCGTATACACGCGTGTACACTCTTGTGTACACGTGGGTACACTATTGTATACACGCGTGTACACTCTTGTGTACACGCGTGTATACTTTTCCCTCCTAGAT
>NZ_CAJPPN010000012.1 GCF_905372525.1 uncultured Porphyromonas sp. | reverse complement strand
ATCGGGAGCGTGCGGGCTATCCACAATGCTCGCATCCACGATAGCCCCTTGGTCATTAGGGGGCTTGAATTTCAAAAAAAATGCGGAATTACCTAAGAAAGGCAATTCCGAAAGGATTTCTATTCAATTTAAGTTTTACCAGACAGCAATATTTAGCAATATAATATCACTTGTGTATCCCGACTATTCATAACTAGGATACCATTTTATACGCTCAACAGCAGCACGTGCATCAGTAATATTCTCTCTTGTATTCTGATGATCAATAGCATATTGTGCTACCACCTCAGCAAGATGTTGTGAAAAAGAAGTTATTTTGTTCACAGGAGGGAGTACTGCTGCACCAGGTTGTGATGCATTCACAATTCCGCCTAATGCATGCGCTGCAGCTGATAATAGTGATTGATCTACTAATTTTGCAGTAGAAGCTATCACACCTAGTCCTAATCCAGGATACATTAGAGCGTTATTTGCCTGTCCGATAGTGTAAGTTACTCCTTTATAATTGACAGGTGAGCTTGGTATACCAGTAGCGACGAGCGCACGTCCGTCGGTCCATTCTATCAAATTAGAAGCCTTTGCTTCTGCAAGTTCTGTTGGATTTGATAGTGGGAAGATAATAGGACGTTCTGTATGTGCAGCCATTTCCTTCACAATTTCTTCTGTAAATGCTCCTGGACATGTAGAAGTTCCTATTAATATGGTAGGCCGAATAGCACGAACTGCTGCGAGTAAAGTAGGTTGAGGCGCCTGTAAATCACTTGTCGAGCGTGCAAAGAACTGCTGTCCTTCTGTCAAATCAGTCATGTCATCAGTGAGTAATCCCTGCTTATCTACTAAATAAATATGTTGCTTTGCCTCATCAGAAGATAGTCCTTGTTGCATGAACTCTTCGTAAATCTGATGTGCAATACCGGCGCCTGCTGTTCCTGCACCAAACACCATCACACATTGGTTAGTAAATTTCTGTTTTGAGATATTCAGCGCGCCGAGAATACCCGCCAAAGCAACTATACCTGTTCCCTGTATATCATCATTGAATGTTGTAATCTTATTTTGGTAGCGTTCGAGAATGGCCGCTGCATTAGGGCGACCAAAGTCCTCCCAATGAAGGTATAAGTTCGGAAAGAGACGTTCTGCTGTTTCAACAAACTTATCTACAAATTCATGATATTTTTTACCACGGACGCGTTCATGACGATTGCCTAAATAAAGAGGATTGTCGAGCAACTGTTTATTATCAGTTCCCACATCAAGTACTAATGGCAATACCTCATTAGGGTTAATACCAGCCGCTGCAGTATAAACCATTAGTTTTCCAATGGCAATAGCAACACCATTTACACCCCAGTCACCTATACCTAATATGGCCTCGGCATCAGTAACCACAATGAGTTTTATATCTCTTCCTTCTGAAGCATTGCGCAATGATTTCTCAATATCTTCAGGATGGTCAATAGAGAGGAATCCTGCATCCTGTGGCTTCATGAATAATTCGTCGTATTGTCGAATAGCATCTGCAACAACTGGATCATAAACAATCGGCATGAACTCCTCGATGTGTTGCGCCATAAGTGCATAAAACAGAGTGCGGTTGGTATTGAAAAGTGTCATCAAATATACACGTTTCTCCAGATTATTTACCTTTTTCTGATATTCCAGATATGTTCTTTCTATCTGTTCCTCAAGTGTCTGCACAACCGGAGGGAGTAATCCTACGAGATTTAATTTCTCACGCTCAGCCATGCTAAAGGCTGTTCCTTTGTTAACGAAAGGGTTGTTCAAGATTTCATTAAATGTACCCATACTTTCTTGTCTAATCTTTCAGTGTTATATTGTACGTTGTCAAACAAAAGTGCACAACTGCAAATGTAGTTATTTACTCTGATATTTCATTGTTTTATTATCAAAAATTCTTTTGTGCACATTCCATCCCCAAGCGCGTCAGTTCAGCGCGAAAGCGACAGATGGTGCTGTGGTCTGGAGCTGGAAGGCCCATATCCAAGAGGAGGAATTCGCTGAAGAGGAGGGAGTCGTTGATCCGTTCTTCGACTTCGTAATCACTCAGGCCGTACCATGTCTGAAGCAGTAGGATCTTGAACATCATCAAGGCATCATAGGCTGGATTACCTGTGGCGTTCTGGGTCTTTGTATACTTCTTGTTGAGTAGTGTGCGAATACCTCGCCAGTCAACGCATGCGCTAATCTGTCGAAGGAACGAGTGCTTCATGTGGTCGCGACGCACCTGCGTATAAACTTGCAGGAAGCTCGGAGCGGATTCGGTTTGTTTGGTAGGCATAGCTATATGACTGTTTTGGTTATGAAGATGCTAAATATCAGTGATATATGAAGTAACCACAACCCTGTACACCTTTGAATACCGTGCAATGGTCTCATATATATAATGTAGTGTGTGGGGGGCAAGTGATGCTGGAAGGGGGGCAGGGCTGATGCATGATCTCTTGTTTGTATTCAGCCATCTTGGTCGCTTTTGGGGTGCTAATTATGTGTCCCATTGAATCTTATCTGTGTCTCTGGAGCTCCTAGCGTTAGCTCCGAGGAGAGCTGCATACGAGAGCCCTATAAAGGACATACCTAGAGCGATGTTGTGTACACGCGTGTACACAGTTGTATACACGTGGGTATACTGTTGTGTACACACGTGTACACTTTTCCCTCCTAGATAGTAGGTGTATCCTTGGCGCGTTTATGCCTAGAATACAGGTGTTTCTATCTTCGGTGTGTGCTTCTCGATTACTTTGTCTTCGGCCTCTAGTGCTTTCGTACGTCAGCCCTGTGGGTAGTCATGAAGCGCTTCCCGAGAGAGGGCTAGAGGACTCGGTATGCTCCCTAGGGTGGACGCGGTATGTTCGTATCCATCGCCTTACAAGGGTCACGGGTATGAGCATTATATGTCCTATGCCCCCCTCTATCGGTATGCTCTCTAGTGACCCTCTCGGTATGCCCGATGCGGAGGGCGTTGGGAGGGCTGTTCCCCCAAGTGGGGGGGCTCCTTGCTTCCTCCTAACGCTTGGGGTGGAGACGACTGGCCTAGAGAGGGGGATGTCGGAGGGGCAGTCGTGGGGGCTATTCCTCGGTGAATAGTGGACTAGAGGAGACCTTTTGTGGGGGAGTTTCTGGGAGCTATTGCTCTTTGGAATTATTTGCTACCTTTGCTACGACGCTTGGAGGGGCATCCTCTTCCTGCGCCGTTATCGCCGACCAACAAACATAATCAGATATGGACGCAAAGATTCAAGAACTGACGGACAAGATCTACACAGAGGGTGTCGAGAAGGGTCAAGTCGAGGCCAACCGCCTAATCGCGGAGGCAGAGGCCAAGGCTCAGAAGATAGAGGCAGAGGCTAGCCGTCGCGCTGAGGAGATCATCCGCTCCGCCGAGGTACGCTCCGCTGAGCTGAGGAAGAATACCGAGTCCGAGCTACGGCTCTACTCCACCCAGCTCATCGAGTCCCTCAAGAGTAGTGTGGCCGAGCAGATCCAGGGCGAAGTGGCTAAGTCGAGTGTACAAGCCCTCACGACAGACAAGGCCTTCGTGCAGGGGCTAATCCTGAGGCTCGCTGAGCGATTTGACCTCTCCCACGGGCTCGAGATCACGACGGCAGATGCTGATAGCCTCAGAGCCTACTTCACTGCTCATGCCAAGGGACTGCTGGAGCAGGGCGTGACGATCCGTGAAGTGGCTGGTAAGCCGACGGACTTCGCTATCGCACCACGAGATGGGAGCTTCCGAGTACAGTTCGGTGAAGCAGAGTTCGTGGAGCTATTTAAGAGCTTCCTTCGTCCAGAGATGACCAAGATGCTCTTCTAATACCAAGCCGGAAGTGCAATGGCTAAGTACTATGCCCTAGTCTCTGGGTTACCCACCTTAACTGCTGAGATGCAGCGTCCGCCACTGAGTGTGGCGGACTACTATGCCGACCTACAATCCCTACTCACCTCACATGACCGTGCCTATCTGGAGCTCCTACACCTAGAGCAGGAGCACCCTAGGCTCCTAGACTGGGTCCTCAGCCTCTGGGCCGGGGGAGCCTCTGCACGTGAGCTACCAGAGTCTGGGGAGGAGGCGGAGGAGCCCTTTGCCTGCCTACATGCCGTAGTCGATGCAGCGAGCCGTGGGAGTAAGCTACCCAGAGAGCGAGGTGTGCCTGCCTATCAGGCTCACTTCGTCTATGATCTCTTCTTCGTCCCCGATGAGCTGAGTGATGCCGAGGTGCGTACTGCTCGGATCGATGAGATCGGGGAGGATCGCCTCACGCTAGAGAACCTCCTAGCACAGTACTACTATGACTGGGCAGAGCGCTCTAGTAGCTCCTTCCTGAGGGCGTGGTTCCGTCTGAACAAGAATATCCGTAATATCCTCGCCGTCTCCACCTGTCGTCGCCTCGGCTGGGATCCGAGTAGCTACATCGTCGGGGAGGGAGAGGTCGAGGAGCACCTGAGACACTCCCGAGCCAAGGACTTCGATCTGGCTGGGGAGCTCCCCTATCTAGGAGACGTCCTTCGTATCGCTGAGGAGCGGGACATCGCCCGCCGAGAGCGCCTGCTCGACCTAATGAAGTGGCAGTGGATGGACGAATGGACATTTGTCCGTGTCTTCGATATAGACAATGTGCTCTGCTACTACCTCCGCCTCTCGATCCTAGAGCGATGGTCTCGGCTCGACGAGGCAACGGGTGAGCGTACCTTTAGGGAGATCGTCCTCGGCCTCAAGGGCGAGAGCGCACGGGTGCTGCAGGACTTCAAGCGGCGTCAGCACCACTAGAGCGTCAGCACCCTACACAGAACCAAGGAATAAAGAATAGAATACGATAGAATGGCAACAAAAGGTATAGTAAAGGGGGTCGTCGGTAACCTCGTGACCATCGAGGCTGACGGACCCGTGGCGCAGAACGAGATCTGCTATATCACTGTCGATGGTGTCGCCCTCATGAGTGAGGTCATCAAGGTGATCGGTAAGAATGCCTATGCGCAGGTCTTCGAGTCCACCCGTGGTATGCGGATCGGTGACCCCGTGACCTTCGAGGGACACATGCTCGAGGTCACCCTAGGTCCAGGGATGCTCTCCAAGAACTATGATGGGCTACAGAACGACCTCGACAAGATGGAGGGCGTCTTCCTCAGCCGTGGTACCTACACCTATCCCCTAGACGAGGATAAGCAGTGGGACTTCAAGCCCCTAGCTCAGGTGGGCGACCGTGTCGCTAGTGGAGCTTGGCTCGGCGAGGTGATAGAGAACTATCAGCCGATCAAGATCATGGTCCCCTTCACCCTAGAGGGGCTCTATAGTATCAAGAGCATCGCCCCAGAGGGTGCATACACTGTCAAGGATACCATAGCGATCCTCACTGATGAGGCGGGCACAGAGTATCCCCTGACCATGGAGCAGAAGTGGCCCGTCAAGCGACCCATCACCTGCTATGCCGAGAAGCCTCGCCCTCACAAGCTCCTAGAGACTGGGGTGCGTATGATCGACACGATGAACCCCATCGTAGAGGGGGGGACGGGCTTCATCCCTGGCCCCTTCGGTACGGGTAAGACGGTGCTCCAGCACGCTATCAGTAAGCAGGCAGAGGCCGATATCGTCATCATCGCCGCTTGCGGTGAGCGTGCTAATGAGGTCGTGGAGGTCTTCAAGGAATTCCCCGAACTCAAGGACCCCAATACGGGTCGCCCTCTGATGGAGCGTACGATCATCATCGCCAATACCTCCAACATGCCAGTCGCCGCTCGTGAGGCCTCGGTCTACACCGCTATGACCATCGCGGAATATTATCGCTCGATGGGGCTGAAGGTGCTCCTGATGGCTGACTCTACCTCCCGCTGGGCACAGGCGCTTCGTGAGATGTCCAATCGCCTAGAGGAGCTCCCAGGCCCTGATGCCTTCCCTATGGACCTCTCTGCTATCGTAGCTAACTTCTATGCACGTGCAGGCTTCGTCCACCTCAATAATGGGAAGACAGGATCTGTGACCTTCATCGGTACAGTATCACCTGCAGGGGGGAACCTCAAGGAACCCGTGACGGAGAATACAAAGAAGGTAGCCCGCTGCTTCTATGCCCTCGAGCAGGAGCGCGCCGACCGCAAGCGTTACCCCGCCGTCAATCCTATAGATAGCTACTCGAAGTACCTAGAGTACCCCGAGTTCCAGGCCTATGTCCGAGAGCGTATCAGCGCTGACTGGATCGCTGAGGTCAATGAACTCAAGCGTCGTCTACAGCAGGGGAAGGAGATCTCAGAGCAGATCAATATCCTCGGGGACGATGGTGTGCCCCTGGACTACCACGTGACCTTCTGGAAGAGTGAGCTCATCGACTTCGTGATCTGTCAGCAGGATGCCTTTGACGAGATCGACTGCAACTGCTCGCTAGAGCGACAGCACTACATGGTAGACAAGGTGATGCAGATCTGTCGGACAGAGTTCTCCTTCGAATCCTTCACCGAGGTTAGTGAGTATTTCAAGGAGCTGATCAATGCCTTCAAGCAGATGAACTATGCCATCTACCCCAGCGAGGAATTCTCTCGCAACGAGGCACAGGTAGAGGCTCTCGTCGCTCAGCGGACAAAAAACTAAACGACTATGGCAGCAAAAGCATTCCAAAAGATATACACCAGGATCGACAACATCACCAAGGCTACCTGTACGCTACGTGCTACAGGGGTGGGTAATGAAGAGCTAGCCACGATCGATGGACGTCTAGCTCAGGTCGTACGTATCATGGGGGACGAGGTGACCCTACAGGTCTTCGGGGGCACAGAGGGTATCCCTACCAATGCGGAGGTTATCTTCCTAGGCAAGGCTCCCTCACTCCAGGTCGGGCCACAGCTCGTGGGTCGGTTCTTCAACGCCTACGGGGAGCCTATCGACGGCGGTCCCGCTGTCTCGGGTAAGGAGGTAGAGATCGGAGGCCCTAGTGTGAATCCTGTCCGACGAGAGCAGCCCTCTGAGCTCATCGCCACTGGGATCGCAGGTATTGACCTCAATAACACCCTAGTGACTGGGCAGAAGATCCCCTTCTTTGCCGACCCAGACCAGCCCTTCAATGAGGTGATGGCTATGGTCGCCCTACGAGCCAAGAGCGATAAGATCATCCTCGGGGGGATGGGTATGACGAATGATGACTACCTGTTCTTCAAGAATACCTTCAGCAACGCAGGGGCACTTGACCGCATCGTGAGCTTCATCAACACCACTGAGGACCCCTCCGTAGAGCGACTCCTCATCCCCGATATGGCTCTCTCGGCTGCCGAGTACTTCGCCGTAGAGCAGCAGGAGAAGGTACTCGTCCTACTGACGGACATGACGAACTATGCCGACGCACTGGCTATCGTCTCCAACCGTATGGACCAGATCCCCTCTAAGGACTCTATGCCAGGCTCGCTGTACTCCGACCTAGCGAAGATCTACGAGAAGGCCGTACAGTTCCCCGACGGTGGCTCCATCACGATCATCGCTGTGACGACGCTCTCGGGTGGAGACATCACGCACGCTGTACCTGACAATACAGGGTACATCACCGAGGGACAGCTCTATCTGCGCCGAGATAGCAACGTGGGGAAGGTCATCATCGACCCCTTCCGTTCGCTCTCTCGTCTCAAGCAGCTCGTCATCGGTAAGAAGACCAGAGAGGATCATCCTCAGGTGATGAATGCCGCCGTACGCCTCTTCTCTGATGCCTCAGGGGCAGAGACCAAGCGCGAGAATGGCTTTGACCTCACGGACTACGATGAGCGTGCCCTGAGCTTCGCTGCGGACTACTCCCGTGAGCTCCTCGCTATCGACGTCAATATCGATACCGAGCAGATGCTCGATACGGCATGGCATCTCTTCGGTCGGTACTTCCGTCCAGCAGAGGTGAATATCAAGCAGTCCCTCGTCGATAAATACTGGCCTAAGGCCTAAGGGAGCTCGCGACAGTATGTTGGCCCACGGGGAGCCTCCGCTCCCTATAGGTGTGGCTGGTAGAGTCAAATAGTACAGAGAATGAACCCAAATATCTTCCAGAGAATGAACCCAAATATCTTCCTTTTCCTCTGCTCCTCTTTCGCCGATGTAGCTCCTCTACTAGAGCAAGCCTGCCCTATGGAGCTACGGGAGAAGGTCGTCACCTTTATCCCCACAGCTAGCATCCCGGAGTCCTATACGGGGTATGTCGGGCTGGGGCGAGAGGCCTTGGAGCAGCTGGGGCTGAGGGTCGAGCCCTTGGATGTCGCAGAGGCTTCGGCCGAGGAGATTGAGGCCTCGCTCTCTCGGGGGGATCTTATCTACATCTCGGGAGGCAATGCCTTCTACCTCCTTCAGGAACTGAAGCGTAAAGGTGCGGATAAGCTTATCCAGCGGGAAATAGAGAGAGGAAAACCTTATATAGGCGAGTCGGCAGGGTCGGTGATCCTGGCACCTAGCATCGAGTATGTTCAGCTAATGGATGAGACCCAGGCGGCTCCTGAGCTGACCTCCTTCGCTGCACTAGGCTTGATCGAGAAGTATCCTTTGCCGCACTACCGGTGCTTCCCCTTCGTCGAGATGGCGGAGACTGTGCTCGCTACGTATGGTGGCCGACTCTCTCTCGTACCGATCACGAACCACCAGGCTATAATCGTCCGGGGTCGAGAGCTCACCATCGTGACTAAGGAATAACTAGGTAGCCATCAAACGTCTTATGGCGATACGATTTCAATACAACAAGACCTCGCTCCAACAGCAGGAGAAGGCACTGAAGATGCGCGTACGCACCTTGCCCACGATCAAGAGCAAGGAGAGTGCCCTCCGGCAGCAGGTCAAGCAGACGAAGACCGAGGTCGAGCGTCTGGAGGTGCAGCTCGAGGCTGAACTCCTCCGCTACCAAGGGATGGCCAGACTATGGGGAGAGTTTGACTCCAGCCTCATCACGGTCAGCCATGTCGATCTCTCGATGAAGAAGATCGCTGGCGTCCTACTCCCAGTCCTCGGGGAGATCCACTACGAGGTACGTCCCTTCAGTATCTTCAATGCCCCCAGCTGGTGGGCGGAGGGCATCGAGCTCCTCAAGACCCTCGCTACGACGGGTATCGAGGCAGAGTTCACCCGCCTCAAGATGGAATACCTAGAGCATGCCCGTAAGAAGACTACTCAGAAGGTAAACCTCTTCGAGAAGGTACAGATACCGGGCTATCAGGATGCCATCCGAAAGATCAAGCGTTTCCTCGAGGACGAGGAGAGCCTATCCAAGGCTTCGCAGAAGATCATGCGCTCCAATATGGAGAAGCGTGCACTCAAGGAAGGAGGTGCTGCCCTATGATCCAACCAATGAATAAGTATGCCTTCCTCATCTTCCACCGCGAGTATGAGGCCTTCCTCGGAGAGCTCCGCTCCCTCGGGGTCGTCCACGTACAGGAGCAGAAGCAGGCCAAGGAAGTAGAGGAGCTACAGCAGATCATCCGTGAGCGGGCACACCTCTCAGAGGTGCTCCGTGCCCTACGCCCCTACGCTACGGGCAAGGCTCCTGAGACCACGGAGGGTACAGAGACGACGGAGGGCAAAGCTACCCCGATCTCGTCGTCCCCGACTGCTCAAGTACTCCGCAGTGAGGAGGAGGGACGCCAGCTCATCGCAGAGGTAGAGGCACAGCTAGCTCGCCTCGCTACTCTCCAGGAGCAGAGGAACGCTCTCAGCCAAGAGGCTCAGGAGGTATCTCCTTGGGGGCAGTTCTCTACCCAAGGGATCGCTAGGCTCTCGGAGGCTGGCTATACACTCAGCTTCTTTGCTCTAACCGTGTCACGCTTCACCGAGGACTTCTGTCAGAGCCACGACGTCGTCTCGGTGAGTGAGCGCTCGGGCAAGGTGTACTTTGTCCTCCTTCATCTCTGTGGTGAGTCCCCCGAGCTCCCAGAGGCTGAGTGCCTTCACCCTCGGCGGAGTATCGGGGAGGTAGAGGCTGAGCTCCAGGCTACGGAGAAGACGATACAAGAGGTACGAGGACAGCTCTCTTCCTCTGTCCCCCACTATGAGGAGGCTCTGCAGAGCTATGATGTGATGCTAGAGAACCGACTGACCTTCGGCACAGTACGTCTGCAGGGGGATGCTCTGGCAGACGAACGTCTGATGCTCCTAGAGGGATTTGTACCAAGCGACCTAGCTCCGAGCTTCGAGGCTGCACTTCAGGCTCGTGGGTACTACTTCCGTCAGATCGACTTCGATCCTGAGGTGGAGCGAGTACCGATCCAGCTCAAGAACAATGCCTTCACCCGTAGCTTCGAATTCATCACAGAGCTCTATTCGCTACCCAACTATCAGGAGATCGACCAGACGTACCTCATTGCTCCCTTCTTCATGCTCTTCTTTGGGCTGTGCTTCGGGGATGCAGGTTATGGTCTAGTCTTGCTCGCCGCCACTACACTAGTCCGTCTACGGAGCAAGGGACCCGTCCCTAGCATCCTGACACTCCTGCAGTGGCTCGGAGCGGGAGCCTTCGCTGTCGGACTCATGATGGGGGGTATCTTTGGGATCGAACTCCCCTGGGCACATAGCCCTGTGAACATCTTCAGCCAGGAGAAGATGATGACGACCTCGGTAGTCATCGGGATCATTCAGGTGCTCCTAGCTAAGGCTATCGGAGCGTACAAGAGGGGACGACAGCAGGGCTGGCGCTACTCCCTCTCTGGCTTTGCTTGGGTGCTCCTACTCTCATCGGCAGGGCTTGCCTACGCCCTGCCGATGGCGGGTGTTATACTTCCCATGAGCGTAACCTATGCTCTCTACGGGCTCGCTGGACTCTCTGCCCTTGTGGTCTTCTTCTACAATAGCCCAGGCAAGAACCCCTTGGTGAACTTTGGCTCTGGTGTCTGGACGACCTATGAGACGGCCTCGGGGCTCCTAGGGGACTCTCTCTCCTATATCCGTCTCTTCGCTATTGGGCTGACAGGGGGGATCCTGGGGGGAGTCTTCAACCAGCTAGCCCTATCGTGCGTCCCCGCCTCGGGGAGTGGTGCCTCGGTGGTCGCTCATGTACTAGGCTGGCTCTTCGCCCTAGTGATCCTTGCCCTAGGGCATGGGATCAACTTCGGGATCGCTATGATCGGAGCCTTTGTCCATCCACTGCGTCTGACCTTTGTAGAGTACTACAAGAATAGCGAGTTTGAGGGCGGAGGTAGAGCCTACACCCCTTTTAGGCAGAAATAAGAACAACATAAACCCACATTAACTTAAGTAAGATTATGAATGAGATGTTATCTTTCCTCGGCATTGCGCTGATGGTAGGTCTGACAGGTATCGGTAGCAGTATCGGTGTGACGATCTGCGGTAATGCTACCGTTGGTGCGATGAAGAAGAACCCCGACGCTCTAGGGCAGTACATCGGGCTCTCTGCACTCCCTAGCTCACAGGGGCTCTATGGCTTCGTCGGCTTCTATATGACCAAGGGAGTACTCAATAAACTACTGGCTGCGGGTGCTATCTCTACCTTTGCTGCCTGGGCAATCTTTGGTACAGGGATTATCCTCGGGGTGGTAGGTGCCTACTCGGCTATCCGCCAGGCGCAGGTCTGTGCTAACGGTATTCAGACGATCGGGAATGGGACGAATGTTTTCAGTGCGACGATGGTGATGGCCGTCTTCCCTGAGCTGTATGCGATCCTTGCGCTGCTGGTGACGATCCTCACGGTGCTCTCGCTCTAGCCCCCTACCATATAATATAGCGACGAGGCGGCGGTGTAGTCTACGGACTGCACCGCCGCCTCGCTTTGGCTACTAGTGGGGGGATTACTGCTCGACAGTCTCCTGATCCGCTACACCAGCCTCGTGCACTCGGACAAGTCCGCTATAGGCTTCGCTCTGGATGGACTGGGCTAGGGTATGGACGACCCCGTCATGGAAACGTAGCTCGAGCGCTTGGCCTACAGAGATGGAGCTACTCGAGGTGAGGATAGCCCCGTGGGAAGAGACGATACTGAAGCCTCGCCTGAGGATGTTGTCGGGATGGGAGAGGCGGATAGCCTGTTCCCAATGACTGAGCTGCGTACGCTCTCGGTCTAGACGATGGGTCAGCAGTAGAGGAAGAGGTGCTGTGAGGCGGATGAGGCTGTGCTTCATCTCTTGTATCCGATAGCGGAGGCTGGAGGGGATGCGCTCTACCTGCCGGCCGAGGGTGTGTCGTGCGTGCTGTAGATAGGTCTGTGTGCCTAGCTGTAGCCGAGCTCGTAGGCGCTCACCCAGCCGAAGCTCACGCTCGAGGTGCTCTCGTGGAGCGAGCTGTAGTCGGGTGATCAAGCCCTGCAAGGCCAACCCACGGCCTAGGGAGAGCCTCTGTAGGAGCTCGGGGAGGCGTCGCTGTATCTCCTGTAGCTGGCTGAGGAGTACTACCTGACTATCGATGAGGAAAGCTGCTACGGCTGTCGGGGTCTTGAGGGACGTATGGGCGATAAGGTCGAGGACGGACTCATCTCGCTCATGTCCTATCCCAGAGATGATGGGTAGAGGATACTGAGCGCAGACCTCGCACAGACGGTATTCGTCGAAGGCTCGGAGCTCACTCACAGCTCCCCCTCCACGGATGATGACCACGGCGTCGAAGTGCTCACGGTGTCTATCGATACGATCTAAGGCCGCCAGCACACTCTCGGTCGTGTGCTCTCCCTGCATCTGGGCGGTGAAGAGTGCGGTGTAGAAGGGTACACCATAGGCATTGTCATGGAGCTGGCGCACGAAGTCCCCATATCCAGCTGCGGTGGCTGAGGAGATGATCGCGAGACGCTGTAGGGGACTAGGCAGGGGGAGCCCCTTGTTCATGTCGTAGAGCCCCTCCTTGCGTAGCCGAGCGAGGGTCTCTAGTCGTAGCCGAGCGATCTCTCCCAGCGAATAGCTTGGGTCTATATCGGTGATCTGTAGGCTCAGCCCGTACTGCTCGTGGTAGGATATACGGACGAGTGTCAGGATACTCATCCCGGAGGAGAGCTGTCCGATACCACTACGTACGAAGCGACGCTGTATCTCGGCATAGACTGATGCCCAGATAACCCCACGGACACGGGCTACGATCTCTCCACGGGCACCCTTCTCTAGGAGCTCCAGATAGGCATGTCCCTGTAGCCCTGATTGGCGTAGGTCGCTCACCTCTGCTCGCACCCAATAGCACTGGGGGAAGGAGTGCTCTAGACAACGCCTTACCGAGCCAAGGAGCTCCGATAGGCTAAAGGAACGTGGGGTCTCGGGCTCCACTATAGGGGTACCTCTGTGGGGATATGGATACTCCGCTCGAAGCCTACATCTAGGGAGATGAGCGTCTCGGTAGCGATGACGCCAGGGATCCCCTGGATCGTCCCGTTGAGGATGCGCATGAGGTCATTGTTATCCAGTGCATAGAGCTTGACCATCAGCGTGTATGGCCCTGTCGTGAAGTGGCACTCCGTGATCTCGGGGATCTCCTTGAGGCGCTCGGCCACCTCCTTGTAGAGCGAGCCCTTCTCGAGCTTTACACCGACAAAGGTACACGTATTATAGCCTAGTTTTCTAGGATCTACATGGTACTTCAGCGAGGTGATCACGCCGCTCTCTATCATCCGCTGCAGTCGCTGATTCACCGAGGAGCGAGAGCTGTTCTCTCCCTCAGCTACGTCACGCAGGGGGACGCGGGCATTGGTCGTGAGTCGCCTGAGTATCTTTAGATCCAAATCATTTAGCTTCTTCATTGTGGGTAGGTACTTTCGTGACATCTATTCTACAAAAATAGTAAACTTTCGTGGATACAAGCCTCTATTTTCTCCCTTAGTATGGGGCTTAGTCTGTGAGTCTTCTCATCTCAGGTGCAAGGGGGGGCTGATTGGGGAGGCGATAGTCGCCCGGCCTATACAGAAGGGGAAGGAAGCGTTCGTTGCCTCGGCTGAGGGTACTTCACCCATTTCACTGAGTGAATAGCTGGTGTGTGCTTAGGGTAACGTCCTCCTTAGGCCTGGTGTGTTGGTGTGTCTTGCCTCGGTCTCGTTGAGGTCTTGTCCTGGGCTCCTCTCTATGCGGATGTACCCCTTTTTAGTGTGAGGGGTAGCGTATAGGGCGACGAGCCTAGGGGGATGAGCGTGCCTCTCAGGCGAGCTCCTACTGTGCGCTCTCCTGGTTCATCTGTGCACGGGTGCGTCGCCAGAAGGCTAGGAGCTCCGTGTGATCCCCCTCGGGATAGTTCCCCTCGAGGAGCTGGATGACGAGCTCGATCCCCTCACGGCTACCTCGTTCGGCGGCTACCTCAGCATAGTAGAGTGCCGTGTCGTAGTCTACGGGGGGACGCTTAGGGTTCATGCACTGCTTGGCCAGAGAGAGGAGGGACTCTGCGGAGATATTCTCTACTCGTTCGGTCTGCTCGATAGCCTCTAGGGTGGGATAGGTTGTGTATCGGGTCGCCTCGTGGTCGGGCGTGTGGAGGCCTTCTTGACTAGATCGTTGGGCTCCCTGACCTCTGAGCCACTGTAGGAGCTGCGTGAAGATGTTTGCCATTACCTTGATGTTTTTTAGTTCGTGATCCTACTCCCTCATGGTTACCCGTGTTACTGGTAACCCATCTTTCTTACTACAAATTTATAAAGAAAAACGATATGTTCTACTCTATTTTAAGCTTTCCGTGTCTTATTGTCTCGTTTTTAATAAGGTTGCCTATTTCTTGTTTATTTGTTGATGTGTACGCTGTGTTTATAAAGTTGTTTTCGTATGGTGTCGGAAAATTAAGTGGATGTGAGGTTAATCCGAGGGGAATAACCTTATGAATAAGAAGCCACGATGTCTCCAGGGGGGCATATCCGTTCTACTCAGAGAGCCTATAGCCCCGTTGCATCCAGTTAGGTGGGGTATAGGGTGGGGCGGGAATGGCCTGCAGGCTGAGGGGCGGACGATAGAGTCGGAGAAAGCCATAGAGGCTACCCTCAGCACATAGGCTGGAGGTGGCCTCTATGGTTACTTTGTCTAAGTCGTAGGCTGAGGGACTACTTCTTACTCCAGGGGAAGAGTGCCCGAGCTCTAGGAGTCTCTACGCCTCCCACATAGTCCGCGATCACTCTGAGGGGGCCAGCCGTCTCCGACCCAGTGAAGCCAGTGATGTCCTGCTCACCGATGTGGTCGTGGTAGTACTGGAGGTAGACTTCGGCGGCTGGGAGGTAGGACCAATGCCACTTCTCCAGCTCGTAGCCTGGACGTCCACCCGTCTTCTCGGTGAAGACCTGAGCGAAGCCGTATTCGTGACCATGCCGGCAGAGCCACTCATACTCGGCCTTTCCCCGGCCTGTAGCGAAGTAGGAGTTCTCGAGATTGTTGATGTCGATGTCCGTCCCCCAGTGGTGGCGGGAGGTCATAGGCATGGAGCTGTAGAGGAGGATGTCTCGGGCACGCTCCTCGGGTGCCCCCTTGCGGGTACTCCACTTACGCTCCCAGATCCCCTTCTGCTGCTCGAAGGTACGTGTTCCAGAGAGTGCTCTGAGGGTGATTCCTTCCTGGGCTGCAGCCTCGCTCATCGCCTCGAACTGGTCGGCGACGATCCGCTGGAGGTAGATCTGACGGGAGGGGACAGAGTACTTAGAGCCCAGCTGGCGGAAGTGTGGGTTTCTCACATAGGATACCCTACCTGTCACCAGGGCGCGACTCGCTGGGAGGAAGGTCTTCGCCTGCGTACTGTCTGAGCCCGCTGTCGCTGACGTGGCCGTCTTCGGAGCTTGTACCTTGCTCCGTTTGCCCCGAGGTCTCTGCCCGTAGAGCGTCCCTAGGCTGAGCATGAGGAGAGCGAGGAGGGCTGGGCCGAGGAGTCGCTTAGTCTTCTTCATAGACCACGATAGAGTCTTCTTCGATATCCTCGCCCAGATCGATGTAGCGGGCTAGTACCCAGGCTCGTTGCTTGCTCTTCAGCGTCTGTACGTAGTACCAGAGCTCGTTGGTGATGGTCTTGACCGAGGAGCGGTCAAGCTTGGCATGGCCCCTGAGCCCAGCATTGACATAGGAGACGTGGTAGACATCTGCGTCGGGATCGAAGGCGAGTAGTACTACTGCCTTACCCTTAGGGAGGGTGAAGCGGTATTCACCCTCCTGGGAGTAGAACTTAGCGTCCTTGAGGAGGATTGCCTCGATCCTATCGCTGTTGGTCTGTGATCGCTTGAGGACGAGGACGGCATCCCCTTTCTGTAGCTTGCCTACGACCTTGGACTGGACGGAGGGGGAGCTACGCATATTGACGTTGGCAGCATTGACGTAGCCTGTCTTGTCACTGCTCTGGGCATGAGCACTAGCTCCTAGGCTGAGCAGGAGGCCTAGGGCTAGGAGGTGCTTTCTGAGAGAGTTCATAGGGATCTTAGTATTGATATGAGTTGTTCGACGCCACCCATTCCTCCCCCTCGTGTGAGGTCGGATCAGGGTGTACGTATAGCTTTCGTGAAGGGTCAGAAGGTGAAGAGGTAGCTAAGGAAGCCCCCAAAGCGTACCTCTGAGGACTGGACATAGGTCTGGGTGTTGGAGCGGTCGGTATCCCAGATGTTGCCGAAGCCGTAGACGAAGCGTCCCTCGAGCTCTATTCGGTGATGAGCCCCGAGCCCGATACTAAGGCCCGGCCCTCCGCCTAGCCCCCAGAAGAACCGACTCTGTAGCGCCTTGGCGTGGCGCACGAGGTCTGTTGCAGACATATTGGCCTCTCCTGTAGCGGTGCTCCGCTCCGAGAGCGCATAGCCAACAAAGGGTCCAGCATTGACGAAGAGGCGCATGTTACGCTCTCCGAGGTAGAGGTGCGCCATCAGAGGCGTCTCCAGATAGGTTAGGTCTCGCACGTAGCTCGTGGCAGCGGCGTCATACTTCTCCCTCCATCCCGTCTGTACCGCATTGACCTCCAGCTGAAGGGAGGCGCCACGCTCCACATCGTAGCGAAGCTTCATCCCCAGCATAGGCCCTAGGTGTAGCCGCTGGCTGACTGTAGGGACAAAGGAGAAGCGACTCGCCAGGACACCCCCATGTACCCCGAGGGAGAGCCTCTGATGAAAGGCTGGCTTCGCGGTCTCCTGAGCCCCGAGGGATAGCGGGGGGAGTAATAGGAGAAAGAGAGATAGTAGGGTAGCTCGTCTCATCGGTTAGATTGATTCGCGCTGGATAGAACCTGAGCTACTGTAGGTGACCATATAGAAGCGGGTATTGGTATACACCCCCTCCTGGGTAGGCTGTAGGAATAGGTCGAGCTGTAGCCCGCTGTAGGGGGTCGTGTTGCTCGTGACAAAGCCCTTGCCGTAGGTCGCATAGGAGCGGATGAAGTAGCGGGCTAGGTCATAGCCCAGTACGCTGTACTTGGGGTAGGTGTTGTCGATCTTGTGACCAAACCAAGTATTGTACTGGGTGAGGAAGTCCTTAGACTCCGAGCTCGTAGGGTCGAAGAAGAAGGAGGTATAGATCGTTGCATTCAGTCGGTGTAGGCTCTGCTGGAAGGGGCTTCCGTAGCTCTGCCACTGTGGGTAGCCGAAGAGTGTGATCCCCGAGGTACGCTCCCCGATGAGGTTTATGGTCGCCTGGGCGAGTGCCTGGTTAGCCCCTACAGGGACGACGACGATGTTACTCCCGAGGTTCGTAGGGCTATCGCTCCCGATGGTGATGGTACGGGCGGAGATGCCAGCCTTCTTGAGGGCAGGGCGAAGCTTGGTGACAAAGGGCTCCTCCGTGTCGCCCGCTCTACGGGTGAAGACGACTTCACGCCCCTTGTAGCGCTGTAGGAAGAAGGGGATCGTACGCTCGACGATATCTGTCGAGTGGGCATTGGCTAGGATGATACGGCCAGCCCGTGGGGTGAGGCCATCTATACGGCTGAAGGGGACGACGTAGTAGCTGTAGCCCGAGGCCTCTGCTATGGCACGTATCTGGAGCTCGTCGACGCCCCCGATCACGAGATCCTTGTCCGCAAGCTGCCCCGTGGCGATATAGCTCTGTAGTGCCCCGACGTTGGGGACATCGAGGGCTGTGAGCTGGATGGAGATACCTGCACGCTTGAGATCATACATACCGAGTAGGAACCCTTCGTAGAACTCTATGTAGCGTCGCCCCTTCGTCAGGGGTAGGAGGATCAGGACACGTGTCGGGGCGGAGGCTACTCGGCTAGCGACGGAGTCCACCCGGTGCTCGGTCTCTCTCGTCTCCTCGGCTTCGCTACCCTGCTCCCGGCGAAGGGGGATATTGAGCTCCATGCCCACCTGTACGTTGGCGGAGGTCACTCCAGGGTTGGCACGGAGTAGGTCACTGAGCTCGATCCCGTAGATCTTGGTGATGCGATAGAGGGTCTCTCCAGCCTCCACTCGGTGCTTTTGCATGCGCTCCTGTACCTTCAGGATGTTTGTGGTGGTGTCGGTCGGGATGAGGAGCTTGTCTCCGACCTTGATCTGTCTCTTGGCCCAGGGGTTGAGCTCGTAGATACGCTCCACCGAGGTATTGTACCTGCGGGAGATACTATAGACGGTCTCCTCGCGCTGTACCTCGTGCTCCCGCATTCGCCGAGAGCTCTGTGCGAAGGCCTCCACGCTGAGGGAGAGGAGGAGGGCTAGTAGGATACTGATGTGATATCGTCTCAGATGAGTCATGAGTCGTATGATGATGTTGTAGCGAATACTTACTACCGTAAAGCTATGCAAAGTTACGGAAACGAGGTCACATATCTCTGATGCGAGTCGTGCTCCCCAGCGCTGGCACCCGATCCCGCTCGGCATACTCCACGCTTTGGCTCTACGGAGATGTTGCTTGGTGTCTCCTAGAGCCCAAGCCGTACCTCTGCCCTCTGGGTGGTGACGCTGATGGGGAGTATGTGCGAGAGAGCCCTATCGAAGCGTGCAGAGGGAGCCCTACGGGGAGATACTTAGAGCGTGCTAGTGTACACGTGTGTACACTATGATGTACTCACGTGTACACAAAGGTGTACCCACGTGTACACTTTTCCTCTCTAGGTAGCAGCTGTCTGCCCGGTACACCTATATTTAATGTATAGATGCTACTCTCTGTAGTCCGAGCTTCCCAGCCACTTTGCCTACACCCCTAGGGGGTTCTTGTATGAGCCCTAGGCTATTCCTCGCTAGGGGTGGTGTCGGGTTGTGCTACCTCGCCTTCACTTGGTTATCTCTGAGAGGGGATAGCTCAGCCTTCCTCCTCCTAGGCAATACCCTCTATCCCCAGCATGCAGCGGGGATAGAGATGGATATGCCGAGAGGTCTTGTACGACCCCGCTGGGGGGCTCCGATCGCCTCGCCTAGGTGATAGTGGTGTCTATCATAGGGGTTCGGGTGCATTCCTGATAGGGTTCGACCTCATCCGTCCAATATGCCTGGTACCGTAGTCGTGAGATGGCCCCGCTGTCCGATGTTATCTAGCCGTGGGGTTAGATGGCTGGTGGACGATCGTCCCCTGGCTGTCGCTTTGTATCCCTACGGTTACACTTATGGGTAGATACCCCGAGAGGTAGTGATGGTGCTCGCTGTTTGCTGGTTAGGCAAAGAATTTGTAATTTTGCGCACTCGTTGGTGCATGGCGATAGCATGAGGCGCTGATGAGCACAATAGATATAAAGAGTAAACGATAACAAATAAAAGATAAGACTAACAGTATTATGATCGTAGTTCCAGTAAAAGAGGGCGAAAACATCGAAAAGGCTCTAAGAAGGTTCAAGAGAAAGTTTGAAAAGACCGGTGCTGTACGTGCCCTACGTGCTCGTCAGGCCTATATCAAGCCTTCCGTAGCACGCCGAAAGAAGATGGAGAAGGCCGTCTACGTCAAGCAGCTGCAGCAGGCCGAGGAGCAGTAGTCTGCTTAGGATTACTTCCTCCCCCCGATGTGTTAGCCATCCCCCTCGTACCCTACTGTCACGAGGTGATTAGGCATGGCATCAGCCCCTCAGTATGAGGCTACTTTCATAGGGCGTTAGGGACGTCGTCTAGTCCCACCCCATATGCCGCACCAGATACAGCACCCGAAGCCAGTCTCTTCGGGTGCTGTTGCTTTATTCCCCCCTTAGGTCTCGTTGCCTTTTCTTCCTTAGGGGGCTGTTGTATCCCTGCCGTGGGGTAAGTCACTGTATCCCCTCCCTCATGCTCCAGCCTAGCGTCGAAGTCTCGTCTCCTATGGGGGGAGTAGTGTTGGGATGGAGGTATATGGGGCTACCTGGGGACTCGGGTAGGATAGCTCGGGAGAGCACAGAGAGACTAGGGTGGAGCGTAGAGCTGTGTAGGAGCTAGGATAGTTCAGTATATCTTACTACCTTTGGGGTACAACATGTACAACTACCAAACTAGTAAGAAGCAAACATGAAGACTACTCCATTTACTGCCATTCACAAGGCACTAGGGGCAAAGATGCACGAGTTCGCAGGCTATGACATGCCCATTGAGTACAGTACGGGGATCATCGACGAGCACCATACGGTGGTCAAGGGTGTCGGTGTCTTCGATGTCTCCCACATGGGTGAGTTCTGGGTCAAGGGGCCGAAGGCGCTCCAGTTCGTGCAGGACATCACGAGCAATGATGCCGCCAAGCTGAAGGTGGGGGATATACAGTATACCTGCTTCCCCAATGCTGATGGGGGGATCATCGATGACCTCTTGATCTACCACTATGAGGATGAGAAGTATCTCCTAGTGGTCAATGCTGCAAATATTGATAAGGACTGGGCCTGGTGTCAGGCACACAATGCGGTCGGGGCAGAGCTAGAGAATAGCTCTGATCATATCGCTCAGCTCGCAGTCCAGGGGCCTCTAGCCACTCAGGTACTACAGCGTCTGACCTCGGTGAACCTCTCGGAGATCCCCTACTATACGTTTAAGGTCGGTGAGTTTGCTGGATGCCCAGATGTGATCCTCTCCAATACAGGGTACACCGGGGCAGGAGGCTTTGAGCTCTACTTCTATCCTCAGTATGGAGAGAAGATCTGGAATGCAATCTTTGAGGCTGGTAAGCCCGAGGGTATTCGTCCAATAGGTCTCGGGGCTCGAGACACGCTCCGCCTAGAGATGGCCTTCTGCCTCTACGGCAATGACATCTCAGACACGACTTCGCCCCTAGAGGCAGGCCTCGGGTGGATCACGAAGTTCAAGGAGGATAAGAACTTCCCCAGCAAGGCTCTCCTAGAGAAGCAAAAGGCTGAGGGCGTGACCCGCAAGCTCGTTGCCTTCCGTCTGAAAGATAAGGGGATCCCCCGCTCCCACTATGAGATTGCCGACAGCGAAGGGAATGTTATCGGTGAGGTTACCTCTGGGACGATGTCCCCTACACTCAAGGTCGGTATCGGGATGGGCTACGTCAAGAAGGAATTCTCCGCCGTAGGTACACCGATCCAGATCGTCGTGCGTGGACGTGGCCTAGCCGCTGAGGTCGTCAAGCCCCCCATGCGTGCCACGGAGTAGTAGGGTAGGGATATGCCTCTGCACACCCCCACCTACTGAGACTGACTCGGAGAGACTAGTCTCCTGAGATCATGACCCTATGACACTTGCCCCAGAGCTCTAGGCCTAGAGCTCTGGGGCAAGCCTTATCTAGCATCTAGGTACCCCCATCACCGGATACTCTAGTATAGGTGTAGTGTGTCGCCTTCACTCCCCCCACCGAGGAGCTGGGAGGTGAGAGAGTATCAGGCTTAGGGGCTTTTTCGTACCTTTGTGAGGCTCTGGCTGAGGACAGCTAGGGCTAGACCACTGTGATGAGCAGTGGCTCTCTCCAAGGAAGAGATACAATAGTAAGTAGTAAGTAAAGACGAGACACTCTATGGACGACTCCCTCCCTCCGAATGCGCGCATGGCATGCGCTCGATAGCGGTCGTCCTACCTTCATCACTAGCCTAGGTCATCAGCCTAGGGTGAGGCATGGTAGGTCGGCAGCCCCATAGTGAAGACCTAATGAGGCTTCACCCTGCATCACCTAACCCCCTCCAATCATAGTAGATAAGACCTATCCTATACTATCCCCATAAATAGGGTAGCCGTGGTCGGTCAGAGATAAAGATGAAGAGTTTCATAAGCATGGAGCCCGGTCTACCGGAGCTAGAAGAATATGCCCCCTCCTGCTGGGTCAATGTGGAGTGTCCAGATGAAGATGACTTCCTATTCCTCACCGAGGATCTGGGTATCCCGAGGGAGTTCCTCTCCGACATCGCAGATATAGATGAGCGCCCACGTGCCGAGCGTGAGGATGAGTGGCTCCTGACAGTGCTACGTATCCCGCTGGATGGTGGGATGCAGGGCATGCCCTATCAGACGGTACCTATAGGTATCATCACGGGGCATGAGGCTACGGTCTCTGTGTGCTATCGTAGGACTCAGATGCTCCCAGACTTCATCAATCATATTCGTCGTAAGAATATCCAGATAGCAGGTCAGCGTGAGTTCATTACTCGTATGATCTACTCCTCGGCGGTGTGGTTCCTAAAGTATCTGAAGCTGATGTACCTCGAGATCAATCGGGCAGAGAAGGAGCTGGAGCAGAGCATCCGTAATGAGGATCTCCTGCGTATCATGCGTCTGCAGCGATCGCTCGTCTACTTCAGTACCTCGATCCGAGGGAATGAGGCGATGCTCGGACGTCTACGTACGACTTCGCGAGCGAGCAGCGTCGATCCAGACCTCTTCGAGGATGTAAGTATCGAGCTGCGGCAGGCCTACAACACGATCAATATCTATACGGATATTGTCCGTAGTATGATGGATGCCTCAGCAAACATTATCTCGAACAACGTCAATACGATCATGAAGCGTATGACGAGTATCTCGATCGTGCTGACCATCCCGACGATGATCTCCAGCTTCTTTGGGATGAACGTCGATGTCTATCTCGGGGAGTGGTATTGGGCCTTCCTCGTGATCTTCCTCGTCTCGGTGTGTATCTCCTCGCTTGCCTTCTACCTCTTCCGTAAGATCAAGTGGTTCTAGTATCCCTCGACGCTGTCTCGCGCAGCAGCATGCCTTTGTATGGGTGAGTGAACTCACTCGGCATAGTTTAGATTAGATTTATACGACATAAAGTACAATATACATAGAATAGAGAGCAATGACCTCAAAAGAGATTCGCGAATCCTATAAAGAGTTCTTTAGAAGCAAGGGGCATCAGATCGTCCCCTCTGCCCCTATGGTCATCAAGGGTGACCCAACCCTGATGTTCACCAATGCAGGGATGAATCAGTTCAAGGATATCATCCTAGGGAATGCCGAGATCAAGTATCCCCGAGTGGCTGACTCGCAGAAGTGCCTTCGTGTCAGTGGTAAGCATAACGACCTCGAGGAGGTCGGCCACGATACCTACCACCACACGATGTTTGAGATGCTGGGGAACTGGTCCTTCGGTGATTACTTCAAGCATGAGGCGATTGACTGGGCATGGGAATACCTAACGAGTGTCCTAGGGCTATCCCCTGATCGTCTGTATGTCACCGTCTTCGAGGGCTCTCCCGCTGATGGGCTAGAGCGAGATGATGAGGCGGCCAGCATCTGGGAGAAGCACCTATCCAAGGAGCGAATCATTAACGGGAATAAGCATGATAACTTCTGGGAGATGGGAGACCAGGGACCCTGTGGCCCTTGCTCTGAGATCCATGTCGATATCCGCTCTGATGAGGAGCGCAGTCAGGTCTCTGGGCTCTCACTCGTGAACCAGGGGCATCCTCAGGTGATCGAGATCTGGAACCTCGTCTTCATGCAGTATAATCGCAAGGCTGATGGTTCTCTCGAGCCCCTGCCTAAGCGAGTCATCGATACGGGGATGGGCTTCGAGCGACTCTGTATGGCTCTGCAGGGCAAGACCTCAAACTACGATACTGATATCTTCACTCCGATGATCCAGGCTATCGCTACCCTGACGGGTATCGAGTACGGGGCTGATGCCAAGAGTGATGTGGCTATGCGTGTCATCGCCGACCATATCCGTACGATAGCCTTTGCGATCACGGATGGACAGCTTCCCTCTAATGCTAAGGCCGGCTATGTCATCCGCCGTATCCTGCGCCGTGCGGTACGCTATGGCTATACCTTCCTTGGGCGTCGTGAGGCCTTCATCTATAGCCTCCTGCCTATCCTCATTGAGACGATGGGAGATGCCTATCCTGAGCTAGTCGCAGGACGTGAGCTCATCGGGAAGGTGATGAAGGAGGAAGAGGAAAGCTTCCTCCGTACCCTAGAGACAGGGATACGTCTACTGGAGAAGCAGATGGAGGATACCCGTGCTAAGGGGCTATCTGTCCTCGATGGGCACGATGCCTTCGTTCTCTATGATACCTATGGCTTCCCTCTTGACCTCACAGCCTTGATCCTCAATGAGCATGGGATGAGTGTCGATGAGGCAGGCTTCGATGCAGCCATGCAGCAGCAGAAGGAGCGAGCACGCAATGCCGCTGCCATCGATGCTGGTGACTGGCAGATTGTAGCCGAGGGGGCTGTACGCTTCGTAGGTTATGACCTCATTGAGTGCTCAACAGAGATCCTTCGCTATCGTCAGGTCAAGCAGAAGAACCAACAATACTACCAAGTCGTCCTCTCCGAAACTCCATTCTATGCAGAGATGGGGGGACAGGTTGGCGACAAGGGCTTCCTCATCGATGCTGAGGGGAAGAAGTACGAAGTCTTCGATACTAAGCGTGAGAACAACCTCGCCATCCACCTCATGAAGGAGCTCCCCTCTGACCTAGAGGGGGCGTTGCGTGCAGTGGTCAGTGAGGAGCGTCGCCATCGTATCGAGGCTAATCACTCTGCCACCCACCTCCTTCACGAGGCTCTTCGTGAGGTGCTTGGTGCCCATGTGGAGCAGAAGGGGTCGTTCGTCTCGGACGAAGTCCTACGCTTTGACTTTGCACACTTTGCCAAGGTAGAGCCAGAGCAGCTACGACAGGTCGAGCGTCTCGTCTCTGCTCGTATCCGAGCTGACCTGCCTCTACAGGAGTTCAGAGAGGTACCTATCGATGAGGCACGAGAGATGGGAGCAATGGCTCTCTTCGGCGAGAAGTATGGGGATCATGTACGTGTCATCCGCTTTGGTTCATCCACAGAGTTCTGCGGGGGGACGCATATTCACTCTACGGGGCGTATCGGTACCTTCCGTATCCTCAGTGAGTCCTCTGTGGCTGCAGGTGTACGACGCATCGAAGCTGTATCGGGTGACGCTGCAGAGGAGTACCTCTATGGTATCGATGATATGGTACAGAGCATCCGTGGGCTCTTCAATAATAGCCCTCAGCTCATCACTGCCATTAAGAAGGTGCTTGAGGAGAATGCTGATCTAGGCCGTCAGGTGGGGGACTTTGTCCGCCAGCAGACCTCTGAGGTGAAGCGTCGTCTCCTAGAGCAGCGTGTAGAGGTCAATGGTATCCGCCTCTTCCTGGTCCGCAGGGAGGCACCCGCTGAGATCATCAAGGATATAGCCTTCCAGATAGCAGGGGAGCTCAATGAGCCCTTTGTGTTCATCGCAGGTACCCCTCAGCAGGATAAGGCTAGTCTGACGCTCATGATCTCCAAGGACCTCGTCGAGAGCCGTGGCTGGAACGCCTCTCAGCTCATCCGTTCGGCAGCCAAGCATATCCAGGGAGGTGGAGGCGGTCAGCCTCACTTCGCTACTGCCGGGGGGAAGAACCCCGATGGGCTCGGAGATGCTATCGATGAGCTCCTAGAGACTCTTGGACTGAAGCCCTAGGTCACCCCTCTCGGACCAGACTGTATGATCCTAGGGACGAACATCCTCGATCGCAAGCTCCCCGCCTATCTACAGGCGGTGGCTTGCGATCGCCTTTTTATCCTCTGTGATGAGGTCGTGGCAGAGCTACATGCCCCTCTCATCGAGCGACTACGTATGACACTGCCCGAGCCTACCCTCCTCGCTGTGCCAGCCACAGAGCAGGCCAAGGGGACAGATAGCCTTGCTCGAGTCTGGTCTTGGCTCGCGGACGAAGGGGCGACGAGGCGTAGTGTCCTGATCTTGATCGGAGGAGGAGCACTCCTTGACTTCGGGGGCTTCGCAGCAGCTACCTATATGCGGGGTATCCGAACGGTCAATGTGCCTACGACCCTCCTAGCGATGGTGGATGCCTCGGTCGGTGGTAAGACAGCCATCGACTACCAGGGAGTGAAGAACCTCATCGGTGCCTTTCATCTCCCACAGGAGGTCTTTGTCGATATTGACTTCCTACGTACTCTCCCTATCGAGGAACTTTTGTCGGGCTATGGTGAGATCATCAAGCATGCTACGCTGATGGGCTCTGAGGCCTGGCGTGAGGTCTGCCGTATCGGTGATCCTATCGGCCTGATGGACGATGAATGGGAGGCCCTGATCGCTAAGAGCATTGCCTACAAGAGCTCCATCGTGGAGGCAGATCCAGAGGAGCAGGGGCTGAGGCGTATCCTCAATGCAGGGCATACCGTAGGACATGCCCTCGAGGCCTATTCGCATACGAATACTTTTCGCCGTGGGCTACGTCACGGAGAGGCAGTCGTCTTCGGCCTACTCATCGAGAGCTATATCACGGCACTAGAGCGAGAGGGAGGGCGAGACTATATTCGCCAGCTCATGTATCTCGCTCGTGAGCTCTATAGCCCCTTCTTCTATACCTGCAAGGACTATCCTGAGATCATCCGACTCATGCGGCACGACAAGAAGAATAGCTCGGGGAAGATCCTCATAATGGGCATCCTATCTCCCGGTGTGGTAGAGCCCATCGAGCTGGAGGATGAGGGTCTAATCAAGCAGGGATTAGACTTTCTGCGGGAAACATTTGGTAGTTAGAGATGATCTTTGTACCTTTGCACCGCAAACAAGCAAGAGCGGGATGTAGCTCAGCCCGGTTAGAGTACTCGTCTGGGGGGCGAGTGGTCGCTGGTTCGAATCCAGTCATCCCGACTCGATATGTGAGGCTTCGCACCTAGTGTGGAGCCTCACTTTGTTTATTACTGAAGTCCCCCCTTTTATTCCACTCAGGATATGCCCTCGGAGGGAGTGCGCTTATGATACATTAAACTACGTCCTGATTTGCTCCTCTAATGGGGTATCGGACAGCTGTATCCTCTCCGATGTTGCCGAGACGCTAGAGATAGTACTACGACTACCATAAAGGGGATAAGTTGTGCCTTTGTTCGGCTGGTTACTCGCATCTTTTATCCCATATCCAGCTTCTCGTCGGCCGAGAAAAGGAACGAAAGATATGCGGGGAGTACGCATACCGGTTCGTGCAAGTAGTGATTACTAAATACGATTATTCGACACAATACATTATGATGCGACGACATCCATTCACCACCTCACTTAGTCTGTGGCTTGTAGCCCTAGGTCTCGGTATTTTTACACCCTCTTGCTCCAAGGGGCAGGGCGATAAGCAGCACCAGGAGGGGACCCTAGAACTCCCCGTGCGTACACTCACTGTAGCTGACTTCACTCTAGATAATAGCTATCCAGCTGTGATCCGTGGGGAGGAGGACGCTGAGATACGCCCCAAGGTCTCCGGCTTTATTACCAAGGTCTTCATCAACGAGGGGGAGAGAGTGCGTGCTGGACAGCCCCTCTTCCAGCTCGATGACGTCACCTTTCGTGCAGCTGTTACTCAGGCCTCAGCTAGCCTTTCTGCGGCAGAGGCTAGTCTAGCTACTGCACGACTGAACTATAAGAATAGCCAAGACCTACTAGCAAAGAACATCATTAGTCAGAGTGGCTTCGATGAGGTCGCCAATGCCCTCAAGAGCGCTGAGGCCAACCTAGAGATGGCCAAGGCCAACCTCGTCTCAGCACGGGAGAACCTCTCCTTCTGTACCGTCACTAGCCCCGTGGCTGGTGTCGTCGGAGCTGTGAACTATACCTCGGGGAACCTCGTCGGACCACAGAGTACGCCCGCACTCGCTCAGGTCTCTGGGGGGAGTCTCGTCTATGTCTACTTCTCCATCTCCGAGCGCCAGCTCCTCTCCCTGAGCAAGGGCGGGACGAGCGAAGCCGAACTAGCCAAGCACTTCCCACCGCTACGCCTACGACTGGCCGATGGCTCGATCTACCCAGAGACGGGAGTCGTCAAGGGGATTAGCGGTGTGGTCGATCGTACTACGGGCTCCATCAGCCTACGTGTAGACTTCCCCAATCCCCATGGAGTGCTTCGCAGTGGTGGGACAGGGACGATCCTTGTGCCCACACAGACCCAAGGGGCTATCCTCGTACCGCAGACGTCGGTTGTAGAGATGCTACATAAGAAGTTCGTCTACACCGTCGATAAGGATGGCAAGCTAACCTTCACCGAGATCACTGTAAGCCCCGTCGATGATGGACAGAACTACACGGTCACGAGTGGGCTGAAGGCCGGTGATCGTATCCTCGTCGCAGGTACCACGGGGGTCAAGGAGGGCGATATCATCAAGCCCCTCACCGAAGAGGCCTATGCCAAGCAGCAAGAAGCGATCAAGCAGCAGATGATGGGTATAGGTGCCTCCGCTGGGAAGCACTAATCATCGCCCTAATAGGAAGCATACAGAGCTATGAATTTCGATAGATTTATTCACCGACCCGTGCTCTCGACGGTGATCTCCATCTTCATCGTCGTACTCGGGATCATCGGCCTCATACAGCTGCCTATCGAGCAGTACCCCAATCTCGCTCCACCTACCGTACAGGTCTCCACGGCCTATGCAGGTGCGGATGCCCAGACGGTGCTCAACTCCGTCATTATTCCTCTCGAGGAGCAGATCAATGGGGTCGAAGGTATGACCTACATGACCTCGACAGCGACCAACTCTGGGGGAGCATCCATCACAGTCTACTTCAAGGAAGGTACTGACCCCGATATGGCTGCCGTCAATGTACAGAACCGCGTACAGCAGGCGCAGTCCCTCCTACCCGCTGACGTCGTACGTGTCGGGGTGACGACACAGAAGCGCCAGTCCAGCATGCTTATGGTCTACTCTCTGACGAGCAAGGATGGACGCTACGATGCACAGTTCCTAGCGAACTACGCCGACATCAATATCCTGCCGGCGCTGAAGCGTGTCCCAGGTGTAGGCTCTGCCAATACCTTCAGTCAGGATACCTATGCTATGCGTCTCTGGCTTGACCCAGACAAGATGCGTGCCTTCTCTCTCGTCCCGAGTGATGTGTCAGCTATCCTCTCCGCGCAGAACTTCGAGGCTGCACCGGGTAGCCTAGGTGAGTCCGGTAACCGCACCTATGAGTACTCGCTTCGCTACAAGGGGCGCCTAAAGAGCATCACTGAGTACGAGAATATCATCCTCAAGTCTGAAGCCTCGGGCAATATCATTCGCCTCAAGGACGTGGCAAAGATAGAACTCGGATCCCTCAGCTACAGTAGCAACTCACTCTCTAATGGTAGCCCAGCTGTCACTGGGATGGTCTCGCAGATAGCAGGCTCCAATGCCAATGACATCGTTACAGCTATCAAGGCTGAGATCAAGGAGCTCGAGAAGGACTTCCCTCCCGGCATGGAGATGACGTATGTGCTTGACGTCACGGACTTCCTCTATGCCTCCATCTGGCATGTTATCCAGACGCTCCTCGAGGCTTTCCTCCTTGTCTTCATCGTCGTCTATATCTTCCTTCAGGACTTCCGTAGCACACTGATCCCAGCGATAGCTGTGCCTGTGTCCCTTGTAGGGACATTCTTCTTTCTGCAGATCTTTGGCTTCTCACTGAACCTCCTCACACTCTCAGCCCTTGTCCTAGCTATCGCTATCGTTGTCGATGATGCCATCGTCGTCGTCGAGGCCGTGCATGCTAAGCTTGATGAAGGGTATGACTCGGCTCGTACGGCGAGTATTGATGCAATGCATGAGATATCGGGGGCTATTATCTCGATCACCCTCGTTATGGCTGCGGTCTTCGTGCCGGTATCATTCATCTCGGGGATTAGTGGTACGTTCTATCGTGAATTCGGGGTTACTATGGCGGTCTCGATCGTCATCTCGGCAGTCAATGCCCTGACTCTTAGCCCTACGCTCTGTGCCCTCTTCTTGAAGCCACATAACAAGGATCACGAGGGGAAGAAACTCAGCTTCATTGACCGCTTCCATGTAGCCTTCAATGCAGTGTATGAGAATCGCATCCTACGTCCCTATCGCAGTGGGGTAGAGTTCTTCGTCCGCCACAAGGTTACCTCGGGGCTGATTGTCCTCGTGAGCATCATCGTCATGGTACTCCTAATAAAGGTGACGAGTAGTGAACTCGTGCCGAGTGAAGATACAGGTACGGTCATGGTGACTGTCGCTACGCCTCCAGGTACAAGTCGAGAGAATACTGAGATGCTCCTCAAGGAGGTCGCCGATGTGGCGAAGGCTCAGGATGGAGTCGAGCAGGTGATGAGTATCTCGGGCTTTAGCCTCATGGGGGGAGCAGGATCTAACTATGGTTCGATGTTCGTCCGTATGAAGCCCTTCAGTGAGCGCTCCAATAGCACAACTCAATTAGCTGGTAAGCTCTTTGCCTATGGGGCTACGATCAAGGATGCCTCGGTACTGGCTATGACCCCGCCGATGGTGCCTGGCTATGGGATGGCCTCGGGGGTGTCACTCACGATGCTAGATAAGTCTGGGGGATCACTAGACAAGTTCTTTGCTGAGACGCAGAAGTTCCTCGCTGCCCTCAATGCACGTCCAGAGGTAGCCTATGCGATGACACAGTACAATCCCAGCTTCCCACAGTACGTCATAGATGTCGATGTCTCGGCTACGATGCGCTCTGGTACTACTCCACAGGCCGTACTCTCGACCCTGCAGGGATACTTCGGGGGAATGTACGTCTCGAACTTCAATAGCTATGGCAAGCTCTATCGAGTCCTCCTACAGTCCCCGCCTGAGCAGCGACTAGATATCAATGCTCTGAACAATATCTATGTACGTACGAGCTCGGGGGCAATGGCTCCGATCACCTCCTTCATCACCACCGAGAAGGTCTACGGCCCAGCGAGTGTGAATCGCTTCAACCTCTACACCTCCATCGACGTGATGGCTTCGCCCGCCGAGGGCTATGCCACCGGGGATGTCCTAAAGGCTGTCTCCGAGGTCGCAGGTACCACGCTCTCCGCTGGCTACGGGTACGACTATGCTGGTCTGACGCGCTCCGAGCAGCAGTCCTCCAATACGACGGCGCTGATCTTTGGGCTCTGTCTACTCTTCGTCTACCTGATCCTCAGTGCCCAGTACGAGAGCTACCTCCTACCCCTATCGGTCATCCTCTCTATCCCCTTCGGCTTGGCTGGTGCCTTCCTCTTCGGCAATATCTTTGGGCATACGAACAATATCTACATGCAGATCGCTCTGATTATGCTCATCGGACTGCTGGCTAAGAATGCGATCCTGATCGTGGAGTTTGCCCTCGACCGCCGACGTACGGGTATGGCACTCACGTGGAGTGCTATCCTCGGGGCGGTAGCTCGTCTGCGCCCGATCCTGATGACTTCGCTAGCGATGATTGTCGGTCTCCTACCTCTGATGTTCGCTAGTGGTGTCGGGGCTAATGGGAACTCCACGCTCGGCGCAAGTACTGTCGGTGGGATGCTCATCGGGATGATCCTACAGATCTTCATCGTCCCTACTCTCTTCGTTGTCTTCCAGACACTGCAGGAGCGCTTCAAGCCCCTGCGCTTTGACGACATCATCACCTCGAAGCCCTCGGGCGAGGTCCTCCAGTTCTCCAACACCACCAAGACTGCTCCACAAGATGAAGCTCAAGCATAGCCTGCCCCTCCTAGCCCTAGTCCTCACCCTCTCGGGCTGTGGACTCTATCGGAAGTATCAGCGCCCCACGATACAGACCTCAGTCTATCGTGGTGACCAGATCGATACACTGAGCCGAGATACCACCTCCTTCGGTCAGACGCCTTGGCGTAGCCTCTTCACCGATGTACACCTGCAGGCGCTCATCGAGAAGGCGCTCCAGCAGAATGTCGACCTCCTCACTGCTCACCTCTCCACGCAGCAGGCCGAGGCACAGCTACGGTCTGCACGCCTCTCCTTCCTTCCCTCGCTGAGTCTGGCTCCTTCGATCTCCGCGAATAAGACTGAGGGGCTTCCTGCCTCCTACAGCTATACCCTGCCGGTGCAGGCTAGCTGGCAGATAGACCTATTCGGCTCGCTCCTCAATGCCTCTCGCTCCACACAGGTGCAGCTCCTCAGGGCACAGGCCTACCAGCAGCTCGTACGGAGTCGGGTCATCACAAATGTCGCCAATAGCTACTATACCCTCCTGATGCTCGACCGACAGCTCCAGCTCAGCCGTAGTGCTGCGGAGCTAGCTACTCACACCCTAGAGGTGATGAAGGCTCAGAAGGAGGTCGGCCGAGCTATGGAGTCCTCCGTACAGTCTGCTCAGGCCAACCTACATGCTGTCGAGGCTTCTATCCCCGAGATCAAGCGACAAATCACCACGACGGAGAATGCCCTAGCACTGCTCCTCGGGGAGTCTCCCCGCTCCTATCCCCGCTCCTCGCTCCAGGCTCAGCAGCTCCCTAGCTCCTTTGCTCTCGGGGTGCCTGTGCAGCTCCTATCGGCTCGTCCCGATGTGCGTGTCGCCGAGCTTGCTCTAGCCAGCTGCTACTATCAGACGAATAGTGCCCGGGCTGCCTTCTATCCTTCGCTCAATATCAGTGGTAGTGCTGGCTGGACGGGAGCACTAGGGGAGGCTGTATCGAACCCTATGAAGTTCATCGCCTCTGCCCTAGGCTCGCTAGCGCAGCCCCTCTTTGCTCATGGCAAGCTCGTCGCAGGTCTTCGGGTCGCCCAAGCCGAAGAGGAGAAGGCTCGGCTAGCCTTCCAGCAGAGCCTCTATAATGCAGGGGCAGAGGTGAGCAACGCTCTCGCACTCTACCAGGCCTCCGAGGCCAAGGTCAAGGCAGAGACCCTACAGGTGGAGAGCCTAGAGAAGAATGTCGAGATCGTCGAGATGCTCTTCAAGACGGGGAAGGCCTCTTCCTACCTCGAGGTCATCACTGCCCAGCAGTCTCTCCTGCAGGCGCAGCTCTCGCTCGTGCAGGATAGCTTCAGCAGGATGCAGGCGGTCGTCAATCTCTATAATGCCCTCGGTGGAGGCACCAACTAATCTCCCTTGTCAAGCGGATACACTATGATCAGTCCACAAGCCTATATAGCTCCCGGTGCCCAGATCGGAGCGCGTGTGAGGGTCTACCCCTTTGCCTACATAGAGGATGATGTCGTCATCGGCGACGACTGTGTGATCTATCCCCACGTCAGCCTGATGAGCGGCACACGCCTCGGGCAGGGGAATACGATCTACCAGAATGCTGTCCTCGGAGCTTCCCCTCAGGACTTCTCTTGGCAGGGGGGCACCTCTAGTCTTGTCATCGGAGATCACAACGTCATCCGAGAGAATGTCGTCATCAGCCGTTCCTCGCTCCCTACGGTCTCTACTCAGATCGGAGATCATAACATCCTGATGGAGGGGACGCACATCTCACACAACTGTGTGATCGGTGACCACAACGTCTTCGGCTATGCCGTGAAGATCGCCTGTGACTGCACGATCGGCTCTAAGACGATCTTCAGTAGCAACGTCACGGCCAAGCCCCAATGTCACATCGGGGATCTGGCCTTCATCCTCACGGGCTGTCGCTTCGGCGAGGATATCCCTCCCTACATCACGGTCAAGGACAACCCCGCGACCTATGCGGGGATCCATGCGGGGATGCTCGCCAAGGTCGGGGGGATAGACGAACGCACGCAGCGTCACCTAGCGATGGCCTACCGCCTGGTCTTCAATGGCAAGGTCAGCCTCTATGATGCGATCCTTCAGATCGAGGAGCAGGTACCTGATGGCCCTGAGATACGCCAGGTGATAGCCTTCCTCAGAGCCTCCCACGGCATCATCTCCAAGTAATCTCCCGAGAGAATAATATCACGCCCCCGACAGCCAAGCTGCTGTCGGGGGCGTGGTCGTTTGTATCGGTCGCATGGGAGTGCGAACCTGCGGAGAGCGTGGGTGGCATTAGGAGGATCGGGGAGCTAAGTGAGGGAAACCCTAGAGGAGAAAAGGTAAAATAAGATTGGTGTTTTTATCAAGTATCCTCTGTATACGGGCATTCTTTGTAGAGATTTGTTTTCTTCTCTATTTTTCTTTAAATTTGAGCGTAAAAAGATTGTCTCCCAACACCCTCAAAGGGGGGGATAGTAGTTGGGCATATGTCCCCACCCTAGGGTGTGGACTCGTTACCGCCCTATAGGCTTGATCGCCATGGGCTTATTACCGCCAGATACACCTCATTGCTTCCCTAGTAAGGGAAGGGTTTAGTAGGTGTCATCTCTCTCTCCTGTGTAGTCGTATCGTCTACACAGCACATTCTATCCTGTCATTTTAAACCAAGTTAAAGATTAACGAATGAAAAAGCTATTTATCCTGCTTGCTCTAGGAGGGATACTCTATTCCTGCACCAAGGAGGCCCCTGTTACCCCCTCAGTAGAGCCTGAACCAGAGAAGCAGCAGGACGCTCCTGTCGATCTCACCAAGGGATCAGGCTCGGAGGATGGTCTGCGTGTCAGCTTCACGGCTGAGGTTGCTCCCTTCGAGGAAGTAGCTGGTGCCCCTGATGAAGCAGGGGAAGCTAAAGGAGCATCTGCAATCATCAATCCCGGAGCAGCTAATAACAAGTTTGTGGATCTAAGGGCCCTCGCCGATGCTACGGATGCCTCGGGTGCACCTCGGGTGTACGCCCTCACCTATATCTACGATAATGTTGCGAATGAGCGTGTTGCCTTTTGGACTCCGCTCAAGATCTCTAATGATGGCAAGAGCCTTAGTTACGATGAGGCTATTGACGAAAACTTCAAAGGCACAGCGAACCAGAAGGCCATATTTAGGCGGATGATCCAAAAGAGAATGAGGGATAGCTATATCTCAATCCTCATAGGCATCAAGTCTGTGTCGGAGACTGATCCAGCTATAGCTACCTACATCAATCCTGGTGCCCATCGTATCGACAGCTGGCAACAGGGTGCTGCACTCCCCAATAACTTCCTCCTCATCAAGAGCGAGGCCAATAAGCTCGAATGGCGTATAGATAAGAAGGGAAAGCACTATGAGGTCGGTATCGAAGGGGATCGCAGGATCAAGTTCCGCATGATGGGATATCTGATGATGATCCGTGTCTACAACCACTTCCCTGAGTATGTCTATAAGCGTGAGCCTGATGGAATCTCAAATGGGCAGTATCATACAAGGCCAGTCTTTGATGCTAACGGCAAGCAGTATCGGACTCGTCGTCCTAATCTGAACATCGCTATCCACCTCTCCGAGAGACTCTCTCCCGTAAATAAGCTATACCACGAGTTTAGCTCTGATGGGAAGTTCTCCTTCTATGAAAAGAAAGGGAGCAACGGATTCCGTTACGACCATAATACAGAGACCTTCCTCCCTGGACCTTCAGTTCATCGTTGGGACGGAGAGCACTACAACTACCTGAAGGCTCAGATCAATGGCAGTGATGCTGTGGCGAGCATTGCCCCCAAGAGTCCTCAGCCCACTCCATCCAAGTATCCTCAGGTAGGGGAGACCGTTGTGGCTCTCTACTTCCCTCTAGCTGATGACCGGGGGTCTGTCACCGTTACGGCTGCCAAGCCCGCCCGCTTCTATACGGGGAATACCTACTCTCAGGGAACGGGAGGCTACAAGCAAAACAAGGAAGGGTATTTCTACTACAGAGGCTACGAGATGACGAAGACGAATAAGAACATGGAGGGTAAGGTCTACTACCCCATCTTCAATATCACGTATAACCAGTACGGCCGTGGCACGGCTCTGCCTATGACTGTCGCTAACCATACGAAGGACTTTGAGTTCTACAAGAAGTGGACGAGTGACCCAGCTCGCAACTGGCAGCCTGAGCCCTAGGGGCCAAGCTTACTGAGACATCATATGTTTCCCGATTAAGAAAAGACAAAGATGAATAAGCTACATAAGGAACCCTACCAAGCTCCTGAGGCTTGCCCCTTCGAGCTTCCACAGACCCTCCACTTCCTCGTCGGCTTCTCCTATTCAGGGGATATCGAGGACCCCGATACAGACGATGACTGGGGGACTGGTAAGATTGTCTAGGATGGGAGGCGGGCTCTTGCACCGCTACCTCTAGTCTATCCCCCCATAGTCCACCGAGGGAGCGTATCCCGCCCCCTCGGAGACAAGAGAGTCCCACGCTCGGAGTAGGTCTTAGACCTACCCTGAGCATGGGGCTCTCTCTATATATCTGCGCACATCCTCTCGTCCCTAATGCCCATTCGTGTCTTCCCCCTAGCTCCAATGTCTAGTCGCTAGCTCATATCTCGAGGAGGGCTTTCCCGAGAGCTCCGTACCTCATCCTATTATCTCTCTATGGTGGCCTCTGGGAGATGGTGAACTCTGGGTGGGGAGGGGTGGGGTAGACTCGCTGTTTGCCACGAGTGAGTGTCTTGGCTCATGTTATTATAGAGGAGGAGGTGATACGTGCACCCTTACCCAGGCTAGGGAAAGGGCGGAGTCAAAGAGTGTGTAGTGTGTAAGGATTGTCCAGGCTTTCCACAAAGAAAATAAGAACCCCCATAGCTAGTAGACTAGCTGTGGGGGCGTCGTGTTGTGGTGAATTCCTTGCAAAATACCTAGTCGCTCTTCCTCTTGGGCTTGAACCAAGGACCCTCTGATTAACAGTCAGATGCTCTAACCAACTGAGCTAAGGAAGAGTATTGTCTCACCTGTCTTGCGACTGCAAAGGTAATACAATATCCTCATTCCTGCAACATCCCCCATCGTACCCCCTATGGGGAGTGGGGCTATGTAGCTACACAAGTGCCTTTCTTTTACTTATTTACCCCATTGTACGCTCGGTGTAAATATTTTGTCGAGTATAGGGTGGATAGTAGCGATTAGTAGGGAGAGGGCTAGCTTACCGCTCCCCCTAGCTCTGGCTCAGGTAATCCCTAGAGGCTGAGACTAGGGTAGTCAAGGCGCATGTACACGGGACGGCGACCTCTACCCCTAGGTATCGACTTACCCAGCATCCCCCCATACTCTAGGAGGGAAAAGTATACACGTGAGTATACCTCTGTGTACACGTGGGTACACCACAGTGTACACGCGTGTACACTGCCTCGCTCTAAGTATCATCGCTGTAGGGCTTGTCTGTAAGCACCCCACTCGGGTATGGGCACATCGCTCGGGCATAGATAGGTACTCTTAGGGAGAGGAGGACGGGGAGAGGAGGATGGGGAGCGTGTCAATATCCGAGGCTGAGTCCCCCACATCCTACCTCTGGCCTCCCTATTAGTTCGTTGGAGTAGAGCATGATGAGAGGTGGGGGATACGACATATGGAGATATTGTTACCTTTGTAGTACCACCACGAAGCCCCAAGGCAAAACGAGCACATTAGCTACTAAATACTGAAGACAAATGAGACTAAGAGAAATGATCCACACGCTTCTGCTCGGTATCACTACGCTCGCCGTAGCGGTCTCTTGTGACGAGAAGAAGCCAGAGAATCCCTATCCCTTCGATGGGGACTATACCGTCACCCAAGTGAAGACAGAGCCCAGCAAGTTCTCCTTCGAGGGGGTCGAAGTCGATCTCCAGGAGCTCTTCCTCGGGAAGGCGCTACTGAAGCTCGGTACGATCCACACCATCAAGGTCGAGAAGGGCAAGTATCAGCTGGCCAACAAGGAGGGTAAGACCTTCCCCAGCAAGGAGACCCAGGCTGGCGAGCTGAGGGTCAGTGCCACCGGTACGCTCTCCATGAACATCTCCGCTGTACCCAAGGAGATACCCGTCGGACAGGTGACCCTATCGGGAAAGCAACTGAGGACGGAGCTCTCCATCCCCGGGTGGTATTACTCCTTCCTCATTGCAGCCTACAAGCTCTCTGGGGGTACGGAGCAAGATCCAGCCTACCGCGTACTGAAGGCTCTTGCGGATGCGAACCAGCGGGTGACCATCCACATCGAGGCGACGAAATAATGACTCATAGACAGAAGTTTCGCTCATAGAACGCTGTTCTTTTTAGTTATGTTATGCTTTTCAAGGGGCAGGTGCAGGGATGTACCTGCTCCTCCTCTTTTTAGGGGGGGGACGTGCACACAGAGTCGCCCTCCACACCTAGTGGAGGAGGGTGGTCGCCTATACTCCGCCCCCTCAGGTCGTAGATAGGATATGCCGTAGATACGATGTACAGATTGCCCCAAAAGCCTTACCTTTGTGCTGACACTTCGGGGGCTCGGGGATAGACCACTCCTCCTGCTCCCAGACTTCATCAATAACCTCTTGGAGGGGAGGACTCACTAGGATACTCTAGGATACTCCCCGATAAGCCCATTATGAACAAAACCTATCTTACAGTGAGTCTCCCGAGACTCCTCCGTCTAGCCTCCCTCAGTGCACTCCTTGGCACCCTGCTCGGTGCCTGTAGCTCTGAGCCCCCCCAGATCCCATCACCTACCCCTCCTGCCCCCCCGAGGGCTCGTGTGCAGGAGTCCCCGCTACTAGTCGGGCAGACACGCACCTTTGATCAGGGTGTCTTCCGCTCCTGCACCCTCACGATGAATACCAATGATCAGGTCGCCTCGGCCACGATCACCGATGGCAAGCTCTCCGTCACGGGGCTTGCCTATGGTACGACCTTACTCTCGGTGCGAGATACCCTGACGGGGCGTGCCCGTAGCTACGAGTTCTTTATCACAGGGCCACGTCCACAGATGGTCACTGAGCTCTTCGCCCCATACAATGTCGCCCCCGATGGGCAGCACCTTGCGACGACTCATGCCCCCGGAGCCTCTGGCTTCTTCACCTTCGCCGAGGCACAGGCCATCCGTGTGGTAGGCTACCGTGTCCCTACACGGCTGGAGCTCCGAGCACTCTTCCCCTACCACGCTACCTACAGCTATGGTCGAGGGGGGCACCTGTCCTATACCGAGCGGGTAACACTCTCTGGAGTGACGAAGCTGTACGACGAGACATTCTTCTCCCCAGGCCGACACGTGGGCTATGCTCTTCGCTTCGGGAAGAGTAGGCAGGGGGCTGCCGATGGTGCTCAGGACAATAGCCAGCTGACGGCCTTCCGCTACGAATACTCACGCAACGAGTCAGACCCTCGTGGCTGGAAGGTAGTTTCATAGCTTACCCACACTGTATACTCCACTCATACAAGTACAACTTATGGATACGAATTACCTACACCACGGGAGGAGGGGAGCCCTCGTAGCTCTCTCTGCCACCCTCCTCCTTACCCTCGTGAGTGTCTCTTGCTCCCAGAGAAGACGAACCCCCGAGGAGCCTAAGCCCGACCTCGGGGTCGTCACTCCACCCAAACTAATCGATCCTCCAGTACCTCAGCCTAAGCCCGAGCCAAAGCCCAAGCCCAAGCCCCGCTTCGAGGGCTGGACTACTCGGCCAGTCCTAGCTGAGCAGCAGCCCCACCTAGTCCTCCTCACCGAGAGAGCACGGGGAGAGAAGATCCGCTTCTGGGTCGATGCCCCACAGGACAAGCGTAAGGATGTATGGGTAGACCTCAACAATAACGCTCGTAAGGACAAGGGGGAGGAGATCGACCGCTTCGGAGCGATGAGCTACCGCTATTCAGCCCGAGAAATAGAGTCCCCCGTGATCACGATCTACGGCGAGGTGTCGGCGCTCGGCTGCTACGCTAGTAGCCTATCAGCCCTAGATGCGAGTGGGAATACCCACCTAAAGAGCCTATCCTGCTACCAGAATGCTCTGAAGGAGCTCCGTCTAGGAGCCAACAGCGTGCTCACCGAGCTTGCCTGCGGGACAAACCAGCTCACAGAGCTGGAGCTCGATAGGTGTCCTGCCCTCACGGAGCTCTATGTCTCGGAGAATAACCTCACCACCCTCGACGTGAACGGGTGCGAGCGACTCCAGAAGCTAGTCTGCTTCGGCAATCAGCTGACGAAGCTGAACGTACATCCCGCCCAAAGGTTTATCCTCCTACACCTCTATCGGAACAAGCTCTCCGAGACCTCACTAGTGACGCTCATCAATTCTCTTACCCCCGGTCAGAGTGGGGAGCTCATCCTCTATGATGAGCGTGGAGACGGGAACGTCGTCTCCACGGAGAGTATCCGCTTGGCACAGCACAAGGGGTGGCGGGTCAAGTACTTTCCTCGAGAGGGCAAGGGTGTAGCGGTAGAGTATCCCACGAAATAGTCCCTATACCCCCCCTATATAGTAGCCCCCCTAGCCTCATAGATATGAGGCTAGGGGGGCTACGTCGTATGTAGGAGCAGGAGGTCTAGGATCGTCTCCCTCTAGGGTACACAGAGGGAAAGAATGCCTAGATATGTGTCTTTTCGTATATATTTCGTATGTTTGTCCGTATAGAAAATAGGACAGTTATATGATATACTCTATGACCGGCTTCGGGAAGGCTGTGGCTCGCTTCGATACCCGCACCATCACCGTCGCAATCAAGTCTCTCAATAGCAAGCAAGCCGACCTCTCCGTACGTATAGCCCCTGCCTACCGTGAGGGTGAGCTGGAGCTACGAGCCCTAGTGGCTGATCGTCTACAGCGGGGCAAGATAGACATCTCCATCACGATGGAGGATGATGCCCTGGAGGGGAATGCAGCCCCGATCAACAAGGAGGCTCTGCATGGCTACGTACACCAGCTCCGCACGATCCAGTCTGAGCTCGGGATCGATGCCCCCATTGACCTCGTCTCGCTCCTACGCCTCCCCGGAGTCATGGATAGCGAGAGTGCACGCACTAGCGAGGTGAGCAAGGAGGAATGGGAGGTAGTACGCACTGCTACCCGACAGGCAGTAGAGGCACTGAATGCCTTCAGAGCGCAGGAGGGACGGATGCTCTACGAGGTATGTGCTACTCGTATCGCTAAGATCTCCGAGCTCCTAGGTAGGATCACCATCCCCGAGGCAGAGCGGATCGCCGCTATCCGTCAGCGTCTGGAGGAGGGGCTTACGAAGATAGCCCCTGCCGGGGGCTACGATAGCTCCCGTCTAGAGCAGGAGATGATCTTCTATATAGAGAAGCTAGACATCAATGAGGAGAAGTCCCGTCTAGCACATCATCTCAGCTACTTCCTAGAGGTACTAGATCAGCCTACCCCAGGGCAGGGTAAGACCCTCGGCTTCATCGCTCAGGAGATCGGGCGTGAGATCAATACCATGGGCTCCAAGAGCAACCATGCCACCATGCAGCAGCTCGTCGTCCAGATGAAGGACGAGCTGGAGCAGATCAAGGAGCAGGTACTGAACATCCTCTAGCCTAACACTCTCCTCCTCCCCCCTCAGAGTGAGGGGGGAGGAGGAGACGAGCCCTAGGTAGCCCCTCCCATCTATTATAAGAGAGACGCACCACAGTGAAGACCGTATCGGGGTCTCCACTGTGGTGCGTCTCTCTTATTCTCTTCCTCGGGGAGGGGAAGGGGGGATAGGTGCTACTTCTTGGGCTCGGTGGTCACTCGGACGATGGTATAGTGGTCGGAGTTCTCCACGTGGAGGGGGAAGGTGAAGGTCATTCGCCCCGTCTTGAGGTCGATCGTACCCTGAGGGGCGATATAGCTCCCAGTCCTCCCGCCGATACTCTCCGAGTGGTCCTCGTCGATCCCCGTATTGCTAAGTAATGAGTAGAGGTTGAAGCCATTGACTTGTGTCACCCTGTCGAGGAAGGTAGGAGTACGCTTGATCTCGGCTAGGACTCGGTCAAGGATCGAGGTCTCGTAGCTGAAGGGGACAACAATAGGATCAGAGGTATAGAGCCCCTGGACGAGGAAGGGGAAGTCCCTCGGGATACCCTCGGAGCGAGGCCCTGTGTAGGCGAGTTGTCCTCCCTCCAGACGGATGTTGTCCAGCGTGACGTTGAAGGTCTCAGGGCTATCACGCTCCCAGCCGATCTCACGAGCGACGGCCATAGACTCCTCCTGCTTGCGGAACTCGAAGTCATTATCGATAGACATCGCATACCAGATACGCCTGAGGATAGCATTGAGCCCAAAGGCATTGTAGGAGAAGGTCAGGATAGGACGCTCTGCCGTAGCCCGCTGGCTGAGCTCTACACGCATGATCTCACTGGAGAGGCGCATCAGCTCTTCCCTGAGAGGTGCCCCCTCGGGCCCATAATCATAGTCCCCGAAGCCCGCAAAGGCAACTGTCCCCGAGACCACATGGAAGCCCAGTACACGGGAGAGGTCAATCCCCTTGGCCCTATAGCCTGCGATGAGCTTCTCTTGCTCAGGAGTGGGGTTCCAGGACCTAATGGGAGTGACTCGTAGGGTTAGGTCGCCATCTGATGGGAGCTGGGAGGTGACGTGTAGGGTCGCTTCGAGGGGCTCGGTCAAGACCTTGAAGTGGGGCGTGATAGATAGCTCCCCTTCGAAGGAACCCGTAGGGATGGTCACCGTCTGAGTGGAGAGACTAAGAGAGGGAGCAGCCGATCCCTCTAGCCTAAAGGATAGGGTCAGAGGGCTCTCTACGGGACGCGTCAGTCGGATGAGGACACGGATAGGACGAGTCTCTAGGCTGGAGATCGTACCCGACCTCGTCCCATCACTTAGGGAGAGGTATACCTTATCCTGACCTGTGTATCTATTGGGCGAGGGAGAGTCCTTGCGACAGGAGGTCAGAGCTAGGGAGAGTAGTGCCAGTAGGGTATACAGGACGGTGGTGATCGGTCTAGTCATATTCATTGTAGGGGGGGGATGGGGGTGATGGGATAGTAAGTCTAATAGGTCTAATAAGTCCAATAGGTCTAATGAGGGCGTTAGGGCTGGTGAAGATTATTGGGCCAGCCGGGGTTCTGTGTCCCTATGCGAGAGTTGGACCGCTCGGAGGGAGGGATGGGTAGGGTACGCTTGTAGCTATCAGCCGGGATCGTGAGGCTGATACGTACCTCGTTGGGGCTATAGTGGACGATAGGTAGGCCGAGCCGCTTGAGATCGTAGAAGCGTAGTGACTCACCTGCGAACTCCCGTTGCTTCTCATGAAGTATATCCTCTAATAGCTGCGTCCCTGTGTGGCTGGAGGCTATGGGAGTAGCGTGGCAGGCTGAGAGGTAGGTATTGAGGAGTGTACGAGCCTCGTCCTCTTTCCCTAGCCTAGCGAGTGCCTCGGCACGTAGGAAGACCACTTCGGAGCGACGCACGACATAGGCCTGTGTGGGATTGTTCCGCTCGAGGATGAGCTGTACGTACTTGCCTGGGAGCTGCAGGGCGCGGGTCGTGGTAGCATCTACGACGAGGGTACTATCTACTACATAGCTACGACGGCGTAGGTCTCCCGTCTCTAGGTATAGGCTCCGAGGGAGCTGGTAGGCAAGGCTGCCCTTCTTGTTGGACTCCTGTAGGTAGATACGACTAAAGTAACTACTAGGTATGGTGCTGACAAAGAGGGCAAACCTCTGGTCGCCACTCCTCCAGTCCGCTATCTGCTCTGGGATGAGTGACCTAGTGATCTGCCCGGAGGTGAGCCCCGAAGTAGCCTCCTCAGCCCCGCTCCAGTCGCCCTGATAGACGCAGAGGCGTGCAAGGATAACCTTCGCAGCCTGCCGACCTAGGAAGCCTGGAGCAGAGCCATGGGCTGGAGTCCCCGAGGAGGCAAAGGCCGTGATGGCCTCGGTAAGGAGCGCCTTGATCCTATCGGCGACCTCGGCCTTGGGGCTACGGGGGAGCTCCTCACGCTCTACACGATCCTTGAGGATGATACCGGCAGGATGTGCCGTGTCGCTATAGGGGGTGGCGAAGAGCTGCAGGAGCTCTAGGTAGCATAGAGCCTTCAGCGTCTTGGCCTCGGCCTCTAGATAGTCAAGCTGGTGTTGCTCTTGGGTGGAGAGGGTGGGGCGCAGGGCTGGGAGCCGAGTGAGTACGGCATTGAGGTCACGGATGGCCTCATAGTAGCTCCTCCAGAGACCCTCTGCCAGCTCTTGTAGCTCAGACTCGGTATAGCTATAGAGGCGGTAGGAGCTGGGGTCCTGCGACGCCGTGAAGGTAGGTACGAAGTCGTCCGAGAGGAGACTGAGGTGGTAGGCCTCCTTGGGGTAGGAGGTGTAGGCCGAGGAGAGGGCTTCGTAGGCTGTCTGCACCGACGTGATCGCGTTGGGGTCAGTCAGTTCGTTCTCTACGGGGATATCGAGGCTACAAGAGCAGAGCCCTAGGATGAGGAGGACTTGACGTAGGGCACGTAGACACTGGGACATAGGGCTAGAAGCTGAGGTTGATATTGAGGGAGAGCACTGGCTGTACCCCTAGGTCGTAGATACCGGACTCGGGGCTCCCACCTTTGTAGGGAGAGAGGGTGAAGAGATTGGAGCCCTGTAGGGCGACGGAGGCGTACTTGACGATCCCCGAGGTCTGAGCTAGGAGACGAGCTGGTAGGCGATAGCGTAGACTGAGCATAGAGAGGCGTAGGTAGTCGCTCTTGGCAATCATTCTCGTGTTGGGATAGCTGGAGAGGTTGTTGTAGGTCTGTGTACCACTCTGTGGCGATGGATAGAGCTTGTCTACGTCTCCAGGGGCAAACCAGGTACGCTCGAGTTGCCCTCGGATCGCATTCTTGTTAATGCTCCCGATACCTCGGACGTAGGTCATAGAGTAGCTCTTGATCCCACCAAAGACATAGTAGAGCTGTGCCTCTAGCTCCAGCGCATCATAGCCTAGCGATAATGATAGTGATCCGGTATAGGGTGGGGTTCGGAAGCCAAGGGGGATGAGGTCCTCTCTCTTGATCTCCTTCGAGAAGGGTTGCTCCTGCCCCTTTTGGTCACGGAACATCAGCTCCCCTCGTAGTGGGTGCACCCCGAGGGCATCTAGCCCGTAGACATAGTCGTAGGGCTTGCCTACCTCGTAGTCGGGTATGATGTTATCACTATTCGTATAGATTACCTGCTTGCCGTAGAGATCAAGCACCTTACTGCGGTTATATGCGAGGGAAGCACGTAGGCCCAGTCGCCAGTCTCCACTATTGAGTATGCGTGAGCTAGCCGATAGCTCTATACCCTCGTTGCGTAGGCTCCCGACATTGTCAAGCATGGAGGAGAAGCCGTTGCTGGAGGGGATCTCTCGCTCTAGGAGGGCATCCTTGGTATCCCGCAGATAGAGGTTGAGGTCTAGAGAGTGTGCCCCAGCGATCTGTATCCCGAGCCCGAGGTCGATGCTCTGGAGTTGCTCGGCCTTGAGTCGCTCATTGTACATGGCCGATAGACGGATGAGTCGATATTGCTCTGCATAGAAGCTCGACTGCTGGTAGGAGAAGATCGGCACGGCTGAGGCCGAGGTGATCCCACCGAGGCTAGCCGTGAGGCCTAGGGAAGCCTTGAGGTTAAGCCCCGTGATGACCTTCCCCTCACGCAGCTGGGGGATGAGCTGTGTCAGATGGAGTCCGCCCCCTAGTGCCCAGGCTGTGTTCCAGCGCTTGTCTCGGGGGAGGAGGCTAGAGGCATCCGCCTTGTAGGCAGCGAAGAGATCGATCCAGCTATCGTAGGTATATCCTAGTGCGAGTCCGAAGCCCATCTGTGCCGAGGTCGTATTCGTACCACTGAAGTCAGGGCGTAGGTCGGAGCTAGTCAGGCCCTTATTCACTCCAGCTAGATACTCCTGTCGCCCTATGCCGTGCCCCGTGACGCTGAGGATGCGACCCTCGTTGTAGTAATAGTCGGTATTGGCAGAGATACTCAGGTCGTGTTTGTCTGCAAAGACTTTGGTGTAGGTCGCACGTAGGTTGGCTGAGTAGTTGAAGTCCGTGTTCTTCCCCACGGTGATGACCCCTCGTTCGGTAGGCTTGCGTCGGGTTACTTCGTCGTAGGCTGTCGCAGGAGTGATCTGTTCGCTCTCACTCAGTACGTAGTCAATGCCTAGGATGGCATCCAACTGTAGCCCCTGTAGCGGATGGAGGTTGGCACTTAGGCTAGAGCCCAAGCGAACCTCCTTGCTCCAGCGTCGGAATTGGTTGGTTAGATCCTGATACCTACGCCCTAGGTGGGAGAAGAGGATGGGAGAGTCCTTTGATTCGTAGGGGTTGAGGTCGTAGACGAGTTGTTGGGGAGAGTAGTTGCTGCTGTTAGGGCTGTTCGTCTTGGCATATCCCCCGCTTAGCCCTAGGGAGATAAAGCCGATCTTGTTCTGCCAGTCTAAGCTATTGGCTAGGGCAAAGCGCTTGGTGTCGTTACCCTCCAGCTGTCCGCCCTGCCGGGTGAAGTTCCCCGAGACATAGTAGGTCACCTCTTTGCTTCCTCCCCGTAGGCTGAGGTTGTGGCTTTGGTAGGTGTTGGGGCGAATGAGTAGCTTCCACCAGTCGGTCTCTATGCGTCTCAGGGAGTCTAGCTGTCGTGCCCCGTAGGCTAAGTATTCGTCTCGAGTCCAGGTAGGAGCAATACCGAGGATCGACTGGTAGGCTTGCCGCAGGTCACTGAGTGTGGCTGTACTGATGAAGTCAGAGGAGAAGAGATAGCCTGGGGTATTCACATTTCGCATGCGTCGCTCGATCTCTAGCTTCTCCTCGGTACGCATCATCGTGGTCGTCTGTCTACCTCTGAGGGTAACCCCTAGGCTGGAGCTTAAGCTGATACTCATCGGCCCAGTCGCACCTCGGCGGGAGGAGATCTCTAGGACTCCATTAGCGGCCTTGATCCCGTAAAGGGCGGTCGCTACAGCATCCTTGAGCACCTTGATCTCACGGATGTCTAGGGGATTGAGGGTCATGAAGGCTTGGGGGGAGATAATCTTACCATCTAGGACATACAAAGGCTCGTTGGCTAGATCTCCCTTGACGAAGGAGTTGTTCCCTCGGATACGTATCTCGGGCTTCTCCCCCAGCTCTCCTCGACTGATCACTGTGAGCCCAGGGACAGACCCTTGTAGGGCAAGGGCAAGGTCGATCATGGGCTTCTGCTGGAGCTGCTTCATGTCCACCTCCGCCACGACACCAGAGCGGGAGCGCAGGTCGATAGCGTTGATATTGGGACGAGCTGTGACGACTACCTCACCTATCTGCTGCGTGTCCTCGCTGAGGACGATGCGTAGGGCTTGGCCTCGGTAGGTGACCTCTCGGGTCTTCATCCCGAGGTAGGAGACTCGTACCGTAATCCCAGAGGACGCAGGGCGGGAGCCCAGATGTAGGGTAAAGTGCCCCTCTCCATCAGTCGAAGTCTTCAGCCCCGCAGCCCGTACAGCTGCGCCTACTAGAGGGCTCCCAGAACTATCTACGACTACCCCAGTGAGCGTATAGGTCATAGGTCGCTGCGTAGAGGTCGTGCCCTCTGCTCGTAGATCAGAGGTGCCCGAGGTGAAGGCTAGGACTAGGCTAAGGCCAAGGCTAAGGCCAAGGCTGAGCGGTAGTATAGGCTTCTTCATAGATGTAAAGCTTGTTTGTATAGCGGGGATACGGATATGCTCCCCTCTGACTCTAGGATGACCGATGATATGCATCCTCTGAGACGATGACTAGAGTGGGCTCTGACTATCTTGTCTTGTGAAGGATTATTCCTTCAGAATGTAACTCTCTGTCTGAAGAGTACTATGTCCCCATCTACGGGACAGAGCATAGCCCCATGAGCGGAGCTAAGGGAGCCAAGTATCTGCTAGAGCTCCATCCGAAGCTCTAGCCAGATCGCATTGTAGATATAGGGAGGAGAGGGAAGGGGATACATCAAGGTCTCGGCCCCCATCACCTATCCCTAGATATACGAGGGAGACTAGCGGGACCCCTCCCGTACCGCTACTTCTTCTCCTCGGGCATTGCCTCTTCGGGGACGTAGTAGACATTGCCATCCTCCATCTCATAGGCGACACCTACACGGCGTCCACGTGAGCTGGACTTGTCACTCTTCTCCCGAGAGGGGGTATATCGCTCGATCTTATTCCCAGACCTTGTTATGATCTCCATGTTGTCCTTCCCAGGGTTCTTCACTATGGAGAAGTCCTCCTGAGTAAAGATCTCGGTCATATTCATATTCATGACCATAGCGACCATGAGGGCGACAGCGAAGACCATCGCTACGTCGAAGAGATTGACTACGACGGTTAGCGGGTCTGTGTCCTCGCCCTGCATGAGCTTTTTGAGGCGGCGGGCTTTACGTGCCATACTACTTGGTCTTTGAGGCGAGGAGGAGTGAGGATACGTACTCGAGGATATTCACGTCTCGTGTGTACCAGCGCTGCTTGTACTGGAGGGTAATCAGCCCGACGAGGCTGATGACGAGCCCGACGACGGTAGTGGCGAAGACGACCTGCATGTTGTATGCCATCGCTCCGATGTCCCCAGAGGATAGACCTACGAGGGCTGGACTCATAGCGATCAGTGTACCTACGAGCCCTAGGACAGGGCCTATCTTGGTCAAGAGCTTGGAGAGGGTAAGGTCTTTCTCGCAGAGGTTCTCGTAGTTGCTGAGCTGGAAGTTTACGTAATCCTCGGTGAGTCCCTCGCGTTTGATAAGGTCATCGAGGTACTCTACGAAGGGGGAGCGGTTCTTATGAGGAAGCTTCTCTGCTAGCTCCTTTAAGCGCTCTACAGTCAGCTGGCGAGTGTCTCCTAGTAGAGTAGCGATGTGCCTACGCTGCATGAAGCTATTGTAGAAGCTCCCGACAAGCAGTAGCGAGCGGATGAAGAGCAGAATGAGGAAGAGGATGTCTGGTATGAGCAGACTATTGGCAATCGTAAAGAGGACTTTTGAGATCTGATCCATCTCGTCGTATTATTTATGCTTAAGATATTGCTTGATACGCTGTGCGAAAGCTCCTAGGATGAAGCATAGACCAGCTACTCCTAGAGTGAGGACTAGCCCCCGCCACTCGATCGGGCTCTCTGTGGGTGCCGTCCGTATCGTCTCCTCCACCGAGGCGATGATACCGAGGATGAAGACAAAGAGCTGCACGAGGAAGTACACCTCTAGGCGAAGCTCCTCCTCGGGGAGGAGATAACGCATGAGGTAGCCTAGGCCTACGAGTAGTAGAAGACTGCTCAGGGCTAGAAGGAGTGAGACGATACCGAAGTCTACCCCCGGTAGGGCGAAGATGAGCGTAGACTGTAGGTAGAAGAGGACAGGGAAGATAAGTAGCCCAGGGTAGAGTCTTAGTCCGAGGGCGATGAGCCTAGCTCGCTTCGTACGAGGGAGCTCAAGGCGAGAGAAGCTGTAACCGACGAGTAACGCCACCTCCAGAGAGATGAAGATAGCTGCGTACTCTCTCAGGGAGCGGTCAGCGATGTAGCCTGCTAGTCCTGCCTTGGTCTGCTCGATCGCCAGAGGGTATGTGAGGTAGACGAAGGCAGCAGCTACTAGGCCAAAGAGGAGGGAGACCCAGACTCGCTCGAAGGAGAGACGGACAGCCGTCCCTACGACGATGAAGAGCATGAGGATCTGTACGACTAGTTCCATCGCAGTTGTAGCTAGGGACGATAGGACTTACTCGGCATCTCTGCGGCGCTTGATCCTCAGGACGACGAGTAGGATGACGAAGAGGACGGCTACCCCTGCCACGACATAGAGCCCACTGAAGCTCTTGGTCACCGAGCCTGTGCTGTCGGAGACGGTCTCTCGCTTCATCACCACACCATCCTGAGTAGAGGCATTAGCGTCAGAGCCTTGGTCTAGGTGCTGCATAGAGCCCTTGTACTGCTTGGCTGTCTCGGGGGAGACATGCTGTGCGATGAAGTCACGGAGCTTGTGGTTCTCTGTCGTCATCCCACCCCCAGAGGGGCCGTACTTGGCTACTAGCTCGGTATGCCGAGCGGCTAGGGTAGAGAGCTGCTCAGGTGAGGCCTGCCACATCCCCTTGCGTGCCGTCTCGAGCATGACTGCGGTGAGCTCCTCTAGCGCAGCAGGGCTCTTCCCCTCGAAGGCCTGTGTGACGCCTAGCCCATGTATGTCACGGACGTACATATCGTAGAGGTTATCCCAGAGCTCCTTGTCGATGACCTCGGGCTTCATGACGTTCCATCCATAGGTGTTGGTGACGACCTCGGTGATATTCGCTACGCTATTGGCTCCACCTGCGAGGGCCTCCTTGACGTACTCGGGGTTGAGGACGGTAGCACGGCTCTCTACACCGATAGCCTCCTTGAGGTCTTGCATGCGCATGTGGCTGTGGTTGCGGTAGTCTGCCAGATAGGTGTCGGGATCCTTGCCGGTGACGTTACGCACGGATAAGGTTAGCCCGCCCATGAACTCGTAGACGTGGTCTAGGCTGAGGGCGCCCCAGGTGTTGTTCTGTCGGGGTTGGATCACCACATCGGTGTTCTTGAGCGCCGCACGGAAGAGGGGCTTGACGAAGCGTCCCCAGTCCTCCTTCTTCCCCGTGTAGGCTGCTCCCATGTTGTTGAGGTACACATCGGCGATCTCCTTTTCCTGCTCCCACTTGTCTCCAGCGGTGACCATCTCTTGGATCCCCGTACCATACATGCCGTTGATACCACCGAAGATACGTACGTTGGCCAGAGCACGGGCTTCCTTGGGGGAGAGGCCTTGCTCGACGAGCTCCTTCTCTGTATTGATAGATCCTTGGGCGACGTAGTTCTCCTCGCTCTCCTTGCCTTGGCTGGCAACGAGCTCAACGGCCTTGGTGATGAGAGCTAGGCGTGAGGCTGCGAGGTCTCTGAACTGTCCAGAGGTCTGGATCACCACGTCGATACGAGGGCGACCAAGCTCCAAGGTCGGGATCAGTCGGACATCCTCGACCGAGCCAAACTGTGTACGTACGGGCTCTACACCCAGCATATAGAGTACCTGTGCAATCGTGACTCCCTCGGTCTCTACAAACTCACTGCTCCAGAAGGTATAGCTCACCTTCGTGGGATACTTGCCGTGCTGTTCCTTGTAGGCCTTCAGTGTGGCTTGAGCCAGCTGGACACCTTGGCTCCAGGCTCGCTGCGAAGGGGTACTCTCTGCCCGTACGGAGTAGAGGTTGCGACCTGTCGGTACGGCCTGTGGATTGGCCACAGCATCGCCGCCTGAGGAGGGCGCGGTGAAGCCCCCATTGAGGGCATTGATCGTAGCATCTAGCTCTAGGCGGGGGCTCTCGATGATCGCCTTATGGTTGGCCAAGATCCCATTGAGGGCTCGCTCTAGGTCGGTGATTGCCTCCGCCTTGTCTCGCTCCTGCTTGCTGGGTTCTTTCTCCGTTTCTTTCTCCTTCATCATCCCCTTCTTAGCGTCTTCGGGGTGCTGGCCTGCACTCTTTCCCTGTGCAGGGGCTTGAGGATGAGCTTGAGTACCTCCCTGAGCTTGTTGGCTCTGGCTAATGGCCTTGCCCATACCCATGGGGTTCTTAGCAGTAGGATCCTGCGGAGTATGGGTGGGCTGCTTGTCTGTCGGCTTCCCAGGCTGGTCGGGCTTCATCCCAGGTTTCATGCCAGACTTCATATCAGGCTTCATCCCGCCTCGCTTCTTGGGGGCACAGATCTTGTGTGCCTCGTCGAGCTCGGTCTGCGTGATCCCTCCATAGGTGAGTACCAGACTCGGGCTGATGGACTGGGAGGAGAGGACACGTAGGACGAGCTGCTGGGCAGGATGTAGGTACTGCTTGTAGAAGAGATGCTTGTTGCTGGTATTGTCCTCGTGCTTGGTGGAGCGCATACGATCCAGTCGAGCCTTGGCGTAGGCAATCGGGTCAGCACTCATCGCCACGACGGTGGAGGTCACCTTGGCGGGTGCGTAAGCCTCTCCTGTCGTATAGAGAGTGCCATTGACCTTCTCGGAGGCGATCTCCTCGGCGAAGTTGTCGATACGCTCGACATCCTTGGCCGAGTAGGGCTGGGTGAGTATAGAGTCTAGGCGTAGCTCTCGGTGTAGGCCTAGGCCGACGGTATGCTTCTTGACCTCTAGGCTCTGCCGATCCTTGGCAGTAGGATCCTTGAGCTCATAATACTTCTCGATAGCCTCCTGGAGGGCAGTGAAGGTGTGGCGGGTCTTGCTCTCATCGAAGGGTGGGGTGATGTAGGAGATGAGGCTGGCATATGATCTACGCTTAGCCATCATACTCTCCCCGACATTACCTATAGTATAGTAGTAGAAGTGTGGTAGAGGAGCGATCAAGGCATCCCCCCAGTCATGGTTACTCAGGGCTACCTGCTTCTGTGGAGTGAACTCTAGGCTACCGTGTGTGCCGAAGTGCATGATGGCATCAGCCTGGAAGGCATGCCGAGCCCAGAGGTAGGCACATACGTAGGGATAGGGTGGTGGGGAGGCTGCTCCATGGACGATGGCGAAGTTGTCACTGCCGATACCAGCTACGGGCTGAGGAAGGAGGACGACATTGCCATACTGGATACGTGTCGTAGCCAGCTCAGGTGCACCACCTGCGGTGCGGGTCATGTACTGGCCGGGTACGTCTCCGTAGGTCTCTTTGAGCTCCTTGATCTGCTTAGGGCTCAGGTCTTGCTGGATCCATTGCTCTAGGTCGGACTTCTTCACCCAGGCGGGATGTCCGTGGGCTAGATACTGCTCCATCTGTCCTCCTGCTACGGACTGGATCACGGGGCCTTCGGTCATGAGCTGACGCTCAAAGGTCTTGACGTCCCCGGGGAGCCCCGTGAGGTCATAGCCCTCAGACTGGAGGCGACGGAGGAGGTTGTAGAGCGAGGGGACAACCTCTAGCCCCTGAGCGGTGAGGGTCTCCTGGCCGGGGCCCTTGAAGTAGTAGATCGCGAGTCGCTTCTCCCTATTGGGTTTGGTCTTTAGACTGAGGAAGCTATGGACGAGCCTAGTGAGCTTCTCTAGTCGGTCGGGGATCGCACGGAGCATATAGAGTCCCTGCTTGTTCTCCTCCTGAGTGGTCAGTACATAGGGGTAGACGGCTCCATCTAGCTCGGGCATCCCGATCGTCTGGGAGAGGAAGCCCCCCATCATCCCCTGAGCATCCTCCTCCCACTCCTGCTGACTGGTCATGAGGGTTAGAGGGGCGATGACGGGGATATTGCGCTCACGTAGATACTCGACGACAGCCTCGCCCCCACCCATAGAGATACGTCCGTGTGGGAAGTGTAGGACGAGGTCTGGAGAGACCTCTTGCAGGAAGCGCAGGCGGTCGGTGAAACTCGTCACGGGATAGACATTGAGCCCAGAGCGATGTAGGCTCATGATGATACTGTCGAGGTTCTGCTTATTCCCGCTGAAAGGGTCGTTGAGTCCACCGATCATCAGCACCTTCTTCGCTCCCTCGTGATAGAAGCCGTTCTTCTTCATGTAGGCCTCATAGTCAGCGAGCTTCTCGAAGGCGACCTCCTCGTCGATGTGATAGTATACCTCGGTGGAGCTCTCGGCTACGGAGTCTGGCTGGGGGGCGAACCACTTCTTGCCATCGACATACTTGCGGATGTAGTTCGCCAGGCTACGGTAGTTCTTCCTATTGCCGCTCCCCATATATTCGTTGATCTTCTGGGCATGGCGGTCGCCGAGGGTGTTGATCTCGTTCTCCTCCGTTGTGGCATAGAGGACGAGTAGGGGGAGACCCTTCTTACCCTGCTTCTTGATCTCGGCTCGCTGCTCTTCGTTCCACTTGAGCCCCATTCCGAAGGCTAGGACACAGTCATAGCTCCCGAAGCGGTCTAGCTCCTCGGCCTTCAGCTCATCGTATCGGACATGAGAATTCTCATTCGAAAGGATAATCCCCGAGGAGAGGTATCCTGGGAAGTTCACTAGGGCAATGCGTGTGGTAGCTCCATAGTGTCTCCACACGAAGTAACTGCCGACGGCAAGGATCAGGGCAAGGACAATCCCGATGATCCCAAGCCAGCGCCTTAGCCAAGGCCTCTTCTTATCTCTCATCTGCGGTATATCGTTTATCGTATTTATTCCATATACAAGGGCTCCGGTGTCTGTCCTATGATCCATAGCAATACAGACACACAGCTAGCTGGTGCAAAGGTACTCTACCCCCTAGCCCTATGAAATACCTACAAGTAGTGATTTCGCTCGTATGGGGGTGTGCTCCTTAGGTATAGGTAGGTACGGGGATCAGATGGAGGCTATAGATAAGACGAGGGCAGAGGCTAGCCTGCGCTAACCTCTGCCCTCGCTGTGTGCACCCCAGCACTCCCCACGCAGGCTATGCCGTCTCTCTACACAGATACTTACTAGTAGGGGCGGGCGGACTGGGTGGGGAC